>DATGQJ010000649.1:0-3885 GCA_035304265.1 Oceanobacillus sp. | reverse complement strand
TTTTCGCTGGTCGTTACCGCACTTGCGCCGTGCTGCTTTACCATCGCCACCATATCGTCGTAGCCCGGAATGTACAGCTTCCGCATTGGCGCAAAGATGCGATCTTCCATCGCCATTCCCAACAGCTTGTGATCGCCCGTCCGCAGCCCTTCCAGCAACATCGGCGCTCTGCTGAGGTTGTGCATTGCGTCTCGCTGTGATACACGCTCGGTATTGATGATCGGGTAGTCTTCGATTTCGGGCACAGCCACCACCACGCGCAAACCCTCCACCGGAAGACTGCGATAGACCAGCGTTTCGCCGTCCAGCAGGCTTGTCGTCAGCCCGCCGAGAATCGCCGTCACCACCTGATCGGGGCGTCGTGTTACGGTGGCTGCCAGCGTCAACGCCTGCTCACGAGTCAGCGGATTGCCGAGCATGTTGTTGCCGCCGATAATTCCCGCGACCAGATAGGTCACTTCCGCCCCAAGCCCGACCCCATGCGGAATGTGATTATCGACCCGAATTGTCAGTCCGGGCACGGTCTTTTCCAGGGATTGAAACAGGCGCATCAAGCCCAGCACCACCGGATGCTGCAACCCAAGCGGAAAACGCCCCGCGCCTTCGCCCAGCGTTTCCACCTGTAATTCGTCGTCATTGCGTTCGACAAATTCGACGCTGGCGTGCATGGAAATCGCCAACCCCAGACTTCCCAGACAGGGTCCGATGTTGGTCACGGTAGCAGGTAAGGCAATTCTGACTTTACGCATAGGCGGCTGGTAGAAGGAAGGTAAAGGTGCTGCCCTTGCCGAGATTACTGACCGCCCAGATGTCGCCCCCGTGCCGCTGAATGATGCGCCGGGCAAGCGTCAAGCCAAGTCCGCCACCCGGTAGGTCGCGCACCCGCTCATCCTTGGAACGGTACAGGCGATCAAAGATCAGTTCCAGTTCGTCGTCGGCAATGCCAAACCCCTGATCGGCAACCGAGCAATAGACTTCATGCCCATCACTCCACGCATGAATGACGACGACTCGCTCCGACTCGGAATACAGGATCGCATTGTGGACAAGATGATAGACCACCATCTGAATGCGATCCGCATCACCGACCAAGCCCGGAATCGGGTCTTGCACCGAAAGCGCGATGGTGATCTGTTTTTCCTCTGCCATTGTGCTGAGTTGTTCGATCACGCTGTCGATGATCTTGCCCAAATTGATGGGGAGATGTTTCAGTGGCATTCCCGCTTCCAACCATGCAAGGTCGGTCAGCGTGCCGATCACTTCGTAGAGCTTATTGGTGGTCTGGCGTAAGCGAAGTAAAAAGTGTTCCTGCTGCTCGTTCAACTCGCCTACTTTGTCCAGCAGTTCAGCAAAACCACTGACGGCAGACAGCGGATTGCGCAAATCGTGTTTCATCGTCGCAATCAGCGATTCGCGCCGCGACTCTAAATCGCGCTGTTCGGTCACGTCCTGCAACAGCACCACACGCGACCCGTCACTCAGCGATGTCGCGATGCCAACTGCCAGCCTGCGACGTGGCAAATGTACGTCGTTGGTTTGCTCGCCGGGGCGATTGAACAGATTGAGCAGGGCAGGGTTTTTCTGGAAGACGTGCGCCGCTTCTTTCCCGCATATTTGATCCACCGTCATGCCGAGTAGCATGGCAGCCGCAGGGTTGGCATGTTCGATCATGCGCTCCGAGTTGGCAATCAGAATTCCGTCCGCTGTCCGGTGGAAGATGTGGTTATAAAGCTCGTCGAGCATAAATCACCGCGCGTCGGTGATGAACGGCGCATTGTAAATCTATCGTATCTTCACCACGAAAGCGAATTTGCATTGAGCAAAAAGAGGCGCTCATGCGAACGCCTCTTCAGAACTTACATAGCGAGAGTGGTTACGCGCCGCCAAGTTGCCACGTGCTGTTTTCCTCGTTGAAGCGGAACTGCTCACCATTCAAACTATAGAGGACGTGATAACCGAAGCCGCGAACGAAATTGCCGTTTTCGTCAACGGTGCCGCCAGCGTGATACTCGTATTGGCTGACGTAGCCGAACTCCGGCGTAACCGCCCAACCAAGCTCCTCGCGTACCTGTTCCACTTCGCGCCACAGCTTACCAAATCCGCGCTCAGGTTGGATTCGATCTGGCGGTGGAACAAGGCTCGGATCGGTTTCTGGCTCGCCTTCAACGAACGTATCCTGATAAACCTGCCAGGTGCCGCGCCCTTCGCTCGTAATGGTCAACACCCAGATTTCCTGTGTTGGCTGAAGCCAGAACATGCGTCCGCGCTCAAAAAGCTGCTCCGCCACCTGAATCTGTGCGAAAACCGGCGTCGGGAAATTCGCGGGCGGCGCTGTCACGGTTGGTGTGCGCGGCGCGGGCGTGTCCGTTGGCGGAGTGCTCGCAACGGGCAGGATTTCCTGTGGGGTGACCACGGTAGGTGCATTCACAATTTCGGTTGTCGCCTGTACTTCGACAGTGACCTCAGGCGTTGTTGCTTCAGTGACTTCTGCTGTGACCTCGACAGCTTCGGGTGGGGTCGGTGTCGTCGTGATAAGTACATGAATGACCTGTGGTTGGCAGCCTGTTACCAATGCCGCAGTCAGCAGAAGGAGAATTACAGTCAATCGCATAGCGAGACTCCAGTTCACGGAAAACGTATTAAGGATTGTAGCAAGAGGGTGTGGGTAAATCTACGGTGGTGTATACTTACAATCTGTATTATCATGTTACGTTCGATGCGCAACTGGTTAGAAACTAACGCCCGGCTTTGGACACAGTATCGTTCAGTTTTTGTCATATGGAAAGCGTCTCAAGCCTAAGAAAACCTTGTTCTGTGCTACATTATGAGACGAAAGGAGTTCTATCATGGCGAGGTTGGTTTACTTCCTCCTCGGTTTATTAGTGGGGCGGTGGCTATCGGATCTGATGCGTGAGTGGGCAGAAACGCCCACCGTCGATGAGCCGACACCTTCTCCTCGCCCTGCCTTGGCAGTGCCGAACAAGAGCGCCGCTCAAGAATCGGCAGCCGAACCCGACGATCTGACTCAGATTACCGGGTTGGGCGCGACGGCGGCGAAAGCGCTGAACGACATCGGAATCAGGACGTTCGCACAACTCGCGGCACAGTCCGAAGACGAACTTGTCCAACGGTTGCCAACGCGGGTCGCAACCCGTGTCCGGCGGGATAAGTGGATTGAACAGGCAAAGAAACTTTCCGCCCGGTAATGCGTATACATGACGAACACAGCAAAACCCAAAGCCATTACCCTCAACAAGAATGAGGGGTATCTTGAAATCGTGTGGGATGATGCGCAGGTGTGCCACTACCCACTGGGGGAACTCCGTGAGGCTTGTCCGTGCGTTGAATGTCGGGGCGGGCATCAGTTTATGGGACGGGAGTACGATCCCGCCAATTTGCTGGAACTGAAGCCGAAGCGTTCCTACACTATGCAGAAGCTTGAGATGGTGGGGAATTACGCGCTGCAACCGACATGGGATGATGGGCATCAGACGGGAATCTATTCTTGGGATTACCTGAAGCGTTTATGTCCTGCTGGAGAAACTGCATGATGTTTAGCGATCCGGGACATTCTGAATCCTTTCGCTTTGGCGATCTGAACGCGCTGCGTATCGAGGCGATGTCGCTATTCGAGCGCAGCATGAAGGATGGAACCCCCGCCCGGTTGCTGGCGTTTATTGAGGAACAGATCGCTAAAGACCCGCCGCCGGTGCAACTGCTTCAGGAAATCGCCGATGATCTGCATCGTCGGTTGCAATCGCTGCGGCAACTCCAATTCGATTTGCGCGTGCATATCCTCCACACGCTGCGTGAAAACTTCGGTATCGACCTTGCGCCGCTGCTTCCGCTCAATGGCTTCGACTCATGCTTGAGCGCGGACGCCAT
>DATGQJ010000648.1:0-2356 GCA_035304265.1 Oceanobacillus sp. | reverse complement strand
CGGCGTTGGGGTTGTGGTGGGTTATGCGTGCGATCAGGCGGGTAGGCGCAAGGGCGTAGGGCTACAACCCCGCTACTGCCGTTGCAAGCTGCTTTTGCACCGTCTTGGCGTTGAACTGCTTCCACAAATGGCCGATCTGCTGGCGCAACGCCTGACGCTCCGCTTCGATTTTGTCGAGGTAGAGTTGCAGCGTTTCTCCCTGTCCGTCACTCAGTTCACTGACCATCGGGTTCAAAACCGCTTGCGCCGTGACAATGTCCTGCATTCGCCCCAGATGATCCTGCATCCCCTTGATTGCTTTGATGAAATCCTTGACCGAACTACCGAGCACGTCCGCGAACAATGACACCGCATAGCGCAGACGCTTGAACTCGATGCGCAGCGCGTGAAGGGTAGTATCGTCGGCATCTTCCAGCACGCCGTCATAGGCGCGGACCGCCCCAAGATGGCTGTAAAGCAGCGCAGGGAGAACGTGCCTTACCTGTGAGGGACGCATATCACCGTTCTGGCTTTTCACGCCCACGCCCGACTTGGTGAGGAAATCGCCGAAATCCTCTACAAAGCGGCGGTATTCGCCCTTGTCCAGCAGGCGGACAAGATCGCTGCGTAGCTGTGCCCGTTCTTCGTCCAGCCTGTCAATCACCGCCTGAAGGTCAACCTTCTGAGTGTCGTTGAGCGTGGTCTGGAACTGCTTCAGATCAGCGATCAACACGTCGAGGTCGCGCACCGCGCCGAGCGCCCGCGCGATCTTGCGAAGCTGGCGGCGGTAAACCCGCACGAGCTTGGGCTTGTAGTAGTCTTCAAGCAGCCCAAGCGCACTCCGCATCCGCCGGGTTGCCACGCGCATGTCGTGAACGTCCTCGATGTCTTCACCGCTGCGGCTTCCGCTTTCGTGGTGCAGCATCTTCACGAACTGATCCAACAGCACCTTGCGCCCTGCTTCCGCCATTGTGTCTTCCGGCAGAACCGGCTGAATTTGTGCCTGTAGAGCGGCGATCATTTCTGGGGACATGGTTTCCTCGGCTGTATTTGCGGAAGTCGCGAGTTTACACCGCCTGACGATGAAACAACACTAAAACTGTAACTGTCCGAGAATCTCGCGGAAGAAATCGACCACGTTGATGTTCGGGTTGTTGGCGATTTCACGCAAGCCGTTGTTCAGCACCGCCCACTGGTAAATTTGAATCGCCAGCAGCAGCGGAATGCCGACGCTGACCACGCGAATCGGTAGGCGGGCGACGGCAACCGAGACCGGCGTTTCCGAGATTTCGGCAAGCTGCTGGCGTTCTGCCACCAGTTGCAGGCGCTGCATGTTCATATCGTCGCGCATTCCGTTCAACTGCACGTAGCGGTAGAGCGTATCGAACCGTGTGTTCGGGTTCGCGTCGTTGCCCTGCTGCCATTGGCTGTCGAGCCGTTCCAGTTCCTGATTGAGATTCTGAATGCGCCGCTCGATCATGCTTAACTGGCGGGAAAGGACGGTGGCATGTGCCTCGCGCCAGCGACTTTGCCCGCGTCCATAGGGGAGGCGCACGAAGATGAAGTAGTGCATGTAGAGCAGCACCAACGGGATCAGGATGTTGAACAGCAGAATGCGCCCCGAATCCTGTGGAAGCTGCGGCAGTCGTCCTTCGGTAAGTACCTGACTGAAGGGAACGGCGAACAGATAGAGCGTGATGACGAGGATGATCAAAAAACCGATGGGGAGTTTGGCGACCAGTTCGTCGCGTTCCTGCGCGGTGATGGTTGAGCGGCTGATCACCAGCGCGTACAGCCCTAACAGGATGATGACGAGGAAGTAAAACGGCATGGCGAAGAGGACGGCAAGCGCCTGTTCTGACGTTTCAATCAGGGCACTTCCACGCTGCAAGATTTGCTGGCGCAATGCCCCAATCACCCCGCCAGTGTCACCGAATAGCAAGAGATACGCCGGAATTGAGGTTGCCATCACGCCGATGATCAGCAGCATGTCCATGTCGGAGATCGAGCGCAGGAACTTCGCCACCCGTCCCGGAAGCCTATCTAACAGCAAATCGGGCAGGAAGCGCTGGCGCAGCCCTTTGTTGCTGGTGTACACCAGTAGCATGATCACAAAGATCATTAGCAGGATCACGGGCGCAATCGAGAGAACGGCAAGGCTGGTGTTGCTGTCGCCGAGCAGGTTGGCGGTACGCGGGTCGGATCGCTCGATGAAGTAGTTGCCGATCACCATGATCGTCACCAGCGCGGCAAGCGGCGCGAGAAGCCTTGCCAGCCGCACCCAGACCGCATTTTTGCTCAACCAATCGTTCCAGCGTTGCAGCCACATCAACTGCATTCCGAGCGCATACAACAGAATCACGAAGCCGATGCCGAC
>DATGQJ010000647.1:0-2093 GCA_035304265.1 Oceanobacillus sp. | reverse complement strand
TGTAATTGACCTGTAGATTTGGCGCGGCTACCGTTGCGTCACTGAACAGCCCCGGACCACCCAGCAAGCCCAGAAACCCGGCAATCACCAGCAACATCATGAGGACCCAGCCGATGCGTTCCATCTTCCATTCACGCTGTTGAAACTGCTTGTCCTCGCTGATCTCCAAATCACCGACCCGCTGCACCGTCGCCATAACACCTCATATTCATTTATCCTGTAATTAATTATATCATTGCGACGAATTAAGGCATATCCATCTCACGCAACATACGGGTATAATGCCCTCATACTCGCCAAGGATCGTCGGGAAAATGCATCTCATTCTCAGCCACGAAAATGCTGATTTCGACGCGGTGGCGTCGATGTTGGCGGCACACAAACTCTATCCTGATGGCATTCCTGTCCTCGCCGAACACCTGAATCGCAACGTCGCCAATTTTCTCGCGTTGTATCGGAACGGGCTTCCCTTTGTGGCGCGGGAAGATTATCGGGCGGGACGCATCGAAAAAATCACGTTGGTCGATGTGCGCCAGCCGCCGCAGCTACGCGGTATCAAACCCAAAACGCCGCGTCATATCATCGATCATCACCCGCTCAACGACGATCTCGCGGAAAATGAAACCTTCACGGGTGAAGTGCTTGGCGCGAACACCACCTTGCTGGTCGAAGAACTCCAACGCCAGCATATTTCGCTCAACACGCTGGAGGCGACCCTCTTAGCGCTTGGCATCTACGAAGACACCGGCTCGCTGCTCTACGGCAAAACCACCGCGCGGGATATTCGCGCTGCTGCGTGGCTGGTCGAGCAAGGGGCGTCCCTTGACACGGTACGGCGATTCCTCGAGCCGCCGTTGAACGAAGAACAGCAGGCGCTCTTAGAAGAATTGATCATCACCGCCGAAAGCCGGATCATCGCAGGCTATACCGTGATTGTGGCTGCTGTCCGACTGGAACAGTATCTTTCGGAAATCAGCGCCGTTGCCCACCGCCTGCGTGAAACACTTGATCCAGCGGCGTTATTCATGGTCGTGCAGATGCCCAACTCGATGCATCTGGTCTGTCGTTCCGGTGAAGATGCGATTGATGCCGGAGAAATCGCGCGAGAATTCGGCGGTGGCGGGCACGGGCGTGCCGCTGCTGCGACGGTACGCGGGATGACACTTGAGCAGGCAGTAGACAAACTCTGGACACTGATCAAGACCCACATCCACGCCTCGCCGCCTGTGACACGCGTGGCAGATTTGATGTCCTACGGCGTGCAAACGCTGGATGCCGACGCACAGGTCGGGGATGTTGTGCGCAAGATGCGCCGAATCGGTCATGAAGGGTTTCCAGTGGTGGAAAATGGCAAGGTAGTGGGACTGCTGACCCGCCGCGATGCAGATCGCGCCGTCGAGCATGGATTGAGCCAACTCCGCGTGCGCGAGATCATGACGGGTGGAAGCGTCACGCTCAATCTGGACGATCCGGTATCCGTCCTCGAACAGCGAATGGTCGAAAGCGGCTGGGGGCAAATTCCTGTACTCGACAGTGACGAGAGGCTAATCGGCATTGTCACCCGCACCGACCTGATTAAACACTGGGCAAAAACCCATCCGACGATCCCTGCCCCGCCGCCCGGCATCGTGACCAGCGAGCGAATACGCCACGTGCTCGGCAAGCCTGCCGCAACCGTGATCAACTCGATTGCGGAACATGCCCAACATCTGAAACTGAACGTTTACATGGTAGGGGGTGTGGTGCGCGATCTACTGCTGGGTCGACAGAACCTTGACATCGACTTCGTGGTGGAAGGTGACGCGATTGAGTTCGCGGAAAAACTGCGCATCCGCTTCGGCGGCGAGGTCAGCAGCTTCCGCCCATTTGGTACGGCGAAATGGAAACTGGATCAACAGGTCGCCGACACTCTGCGCCTCACCCCCGATTCACTGCCTGACCATATCGACTTTGCGACTGCGCGTAACGAATTCTACGAACATCCAACTGCCCTACCTACCGTTTACAGTGGGTCGATCAAGCTTGATCTGGGACGGCGTGATTTCACCATCAACACGCTGGCGGTTCAACTGAGTCCGGCAACGCTGCAAGGG
>DATGQJ010000646.1:0-4311 GCA_035304265.1 Oceanobacillus sp. | reverse complement strand
GGCAAAAGATTGCGCCGAGTTGTAGAGCGTGAGCGAACGGCTGTCGTAGACGATGACGATGTGGGGAATTGGCGCAGGCGTTGGTGTCGGTGTTGGTAGTATTTCGGTTGGTACTGCTTCGATGGTGGGCTGCCATGCGCCCTCGTACTCCGGCAGCGGCACGTCCCGTTCCAGCAGGCTGACCCTCGTCACCGCCTCATCATCGCCATCACTGTAGAGCACGTACAGGCTGTCGCCCACACCATCCGGGAGTTCAAATTTTGTCTGAAAAGGCATCCAGTCTTCACTCAAAGGACTTCCGCCGCTGTCAAACAGGCGGATTTGATTGACGTGTCGAATCCAGTTGCCAACCCCTCGATCATACTCATCATTGCTCAGATAGAGGGTATCCGTGTATGGATCGGCGAGTGCAGGAAGCACATTGGGGCGAGCGCCCAACACCGCCACGAAGATGTAACCGCGTCTTATCGGGAGAGCCGCAACGCCGACTTCCCGGTAGCGTGGGTTGGTGACGGTATTGCGGTGAACCATCGAACTCTGCCAGAAGGCAATGGCATCTTCCCGCGTTCCTCGCCAGATGATTTCGCCGATCACAATTTGCTGACCATTGCCATATGCGGGCCAGTTGTAAGGCTCCCACCGGGCGCGAATGCGCGGTCCTTCTCCATTGCGTCCGGCATGGGGATCGTTGGGCCACTGCCGCATCGAATTCAGGTATTCCGCCTGTGCGATTGCCATCGCTTCGAGCGTGCTGTTGTAGGCAAGGGGACCCAGTTCAAGACCAAGCCGCCATTCATTTAACTGTGCATGTATCCATCGCGCTTGATTGGCGTCCTGTGCGGCGCTGGTAAACGAATAAGTGGAGACGACGAAAAAGATTGCCCCAAAAACAATTAGTAAAGGTAGGCGGTAGCGCAACATAATTTTTACTCTGCGAGCAAGTCAGCTAATCAGCAATTATAGACCTGAAGTGGTGGTTTCGTGGGGCAATATGGTGGTAGGAATTTCGTCCTTGACCACCTGCGGAAGATACACGCGGAAAATACTGCCTTGTCCGAGCTTACTTTCCGCTTCAATCGTGCCGTTATGCGCTTCGACGATTTTGCGGGCAATCGTCAATCCTACGCCCGCGCCGCCGCTGTGGGCAGCCCGCGCTTTGTCTGCTCGGAAAAAGCGGTCAAAAATGTGCGGCAAATCCAGCGCCGCAATGCCCTCGCCTGTATCCTGCACTTCGATGATGATATGGGTGTCGTCCGCACGTGTCTGAACCGTCACCGTTCCACCCTCTGGGGTGTAATTCAACCCGTTCAGGATCAGGTGCTTGAGCATCCGTTTGAACTCGTTATAGTCGATGAGCGCAGGTGGTAAATCTGGCGTTCCCTCGAACCTGAGCCGAATTTGCTTGCGTAGTGCCAGCGCCTGTTGTTCGTCAACAGCTTCTTTAATCGGCGCGTTCACGTCAAGCCATCGGAAGCGGTAATCGCTGGTATCGGCTTTATCCAACCGCGACATGCTGAGCAAATCTTCGAGCACATTTTGAAGGTGATCGGTCTGGGTTTGCAGCATGTCCAGATTTTGCTTGAACTTCACCGGATCATGCGCGAGCCGTTCCAGTAAGTAGATGCTGGTTTTGATCACCGAAAGCGGCGTGCGCAGGTCATGCGACATATCGCCGATGAAGCGTTGCAGCACCTTGACCTTCTCGCGCTCGATGGCGAGTTCAAATTCCTGTGCTTCCGATTGCTTGCGCTCGGTGATGTCGCGTACCGAGACGACCCGCACTTTCTTGCCCCGGTAAATCTGCGATTTCCCTTGAATTTCAACCCACATCGGCTTGCCATCTTTGCCCACACATCGCGCTTCGTAGGGTTCTGTTGACTCTCGATTGGCAATTGCGACAGGGCGATATTCCTCTGTAAAAAACCGTAATGCCGAGGTGCCGACGATCTCGTTGAGCGAATAACCGGTCATGGTCTCGAATGCTCCGTTCGCGTCCAGAATGACTCCGTTTTCGTGAACCAGAATGCCCTCGCTGGTTGCGCGGAACAGATCGCGGTAGCGCTCCTCGCTTTCCTGAAGCGCCTGAGATTGTGCGTGCAGCCGCTTCCATTCGTACTGCCGCACCATCGCCGCAATGACGATCTGGCAGGCGATGGTCAGATTGAAGTAGGTCACGGATGCGAAATCACGGTAGCTCAATTCAGGCGTGACGGCGGGCAGCAGCACGATTCCCGCCAGATTTGCTACGGCGGTCAGCACGGTTCCACGCAGGTTGAGCAACAGATAACCCGTGATAAGGTTGGCTGCTGTCCAGACGAGCGCAAGGATCGCCATCTGTGAGGTCTGTACACCGTGCAAGAGGAACATCATGAACGGAACCAGCGACCCTGTGACCACCGATAAAACCGATGCGAGCGCATAATCGCCTCGGCGGTTCAGAAAATAGGCGATACACAGGACGATGAATGCGCCCCATAGAAATGTCTGGAATGGTTGAGCTAACCATGACCAGTTCGCCATGATTGCAAACGAAGGGATATATGGCACGAGAAGCGATGAGAGGAGTCGAGAGCGGCGGCGCTTTTCGGGGTCTTGCAGGCGCTTACCCGGCTCGACGAGCAGTTGCCATATCCGGATAAGCGGGGATAGGAATTGCTGAAATACGCGATGCTTCGGTTTAGCGACCATGAGTCCGTCTGGTGTATTTTGTCACCTATATTATATGACCCATTCCCGCCCCCATGACGTTAAGTGAGTCGATAGAATTCATTGGGCTGATGACAGCGCGTGTTATACTACAGGCGCATTGCACATAAGTGATTAAGGGAGAATTTCCAATGGCAGTGGCTGTTGCGACGCACACCTACGACAAAATTGTTGAACTGCTCGGTGATCAAGCCGATTCACTTCTCAACCACGTTAGCAAAACCATCGACAAGAGCCAGCTCTACATTCCGGGTCCAGACTTCATTGATCGCGTCTGGGCGCAGTCAGATCGTAATCCACAGGTGCTGCGCAGCTTGCAGCAAATTTTCGATCATGGGCGGCTTGCGGGGACGGGCTACGTCTCCATTCTACCTGTCGATCAGGGTATCGAGCATTCCGGTGGCGCGTCGTTCGCCAAAAATCCTATTTATTTCGATCCCGAAAAGATCGTCGAACTGGCGATTGAGGGCGGGTGCAATGCGGTGGCTTCCACTTTTGGCGTGCTCGGTGCAGTGGCGCGGAAGTATGCCCACAAAATCCCCTTCCTCGTCAAAATCAACCACAACGAACTGCTGACCTATCCCAACAAACATGATCAGGTCATGTTCGGTCAGGTCGAACAGGCATGGGATATGGGCGCGGTTGCCATTGGCGCGACCATCTACTTCGGCTCTGAAGAAAGCACGCGCCAGTTGATCGAAGTCGCAGAAGCATTCTACCGTGCTCATGAACTGGGCATGGCGACGGTGCTGTGGTGCTACACCCGTAACCCCGGTTTCAAGGTCAACGGAACCAACTATGAGACCGCAGCCGACATCACCGGGCAGGCGAATCATCTCGGCGTCACCATCGAAGCCGACATCGTGAAACAAAAACTGCCGACGGTCAACGGCGGCTTCAAGGCGCTGAACACCGGCAGTTCCTCTTATGGCAAGCTGGACGAGCGCATCTACACCCAACTCACCACCGATCACCCGATTGATCTCACCCGTTATCAGGTTGTCAACAGCTACATGGGACGGGTTGGCTTGATCAACTCCGGTGGCGCAAGCGGCGGCGAGAGCGATCTTGCCGAAGCCGTGATGACCGCCGTAATCAACAAACGTGCGGGCGGCATGGGGCTGATCAGCGGACGTAAGGCATTCCAGCGTCCGATGGCGGAAGGCGCTGCGCTGCTCCACGCCATTCAGGATGTGTATCTGTGCGAGGAAGTGACCATCGCGTAGAGGTTACTATACTGGCGATGATTTATCTCATCCCGTCCTACCTTGGACGGGATGATGTTTTTATAGCACTCGTTCGGCGTCCACCCGCTCCAAATATGTGAAGCTCAGCAAGTCGAAATTGTCGCAGGCAATCATAGTCGTGGGGTTAGAGCATGAGGTTGCACGTAAAACAAACCGGACACCTTGTGTGGTGTCCGGGCTTGGGAACTAGGGGTTCAAGTCAATCGTGGGCGTCGGTTGTTGGTTGAGATCCGATAGCCCACCAAACGGTATCGGGGTCGCCTGATCAATCGGTATCGGCGTAGCAGCACCCGGATCATTAGTTGGGGCGATGATAGGTGGTGGGGTGGGGGTAGGCGCGACGTTGTTCACGCCCACT
>DATGQJ010000645.1:0-2534 GCA_035304265.1 Oceanobacillus sp. | reverse complement strand
AAACCGTATTGGTACTGTCTGCGTACAAAAGTGTCCGTCCGTCCGCGTTCAGGCTGTGAGTCAGGATCGGTCTGGGGTGTTCCATAGTGAACAGGAGATCGGCGTTCGTCACTTGGTAGATCCAGATTCGAGACGTGGCATCCTCCCAATCTGTGAAATATGTCCATCCCATGAGCAGTACACGATCCGGGGCAGAGGAGAAAAAAGTCGGCGAAAGGTGTCCCCCGTATTCCGGCAGCGACAGACGATAGAGGGGACGATACGGGTGGGTACTCCAGATGTGAAAGTCGGTCCCACTTGAGAAAAACAGATATTCACCATTGTCGCTAAAATCCATGTAATCGATGTCTTCGGCAAAGCGCTCTGGCACACTGTCAGCTTCTTTTGGATGGGTGATCCATGTACCTTGTCCCCCCGCCGCAACGAAAAGTTCGCTGCCATCCGGCGACCAGTAAATATCAAAGGTGGGCATGGGGATGACCTGTAAAGTAATCATGAAAGGCTTTGATTCGCACCCTTTCGTGATTCAATTGATCTATGAGCTGATTCAGTGCTTTGAGCGATTGCACTTCACAGCGTTCGTTTTGTTCCGCTCGATGAAGGAAGGAGATCATGGCAACATTCCTTTACAAAAACGCTCGCTCTTTCGCCTTCGCCTGCTCATATTCCTTACGTGCTTGTTGGACGGCGGGGTTTTCGCTCACTTCGGCAACTGCTACATCCCACCACGATTCATAGCCGGGAACACGCTGGCTACGGTCTGTTTCCACCACAATGCAAACAGGCACATCGAGCTTTTGGGCTTCCAGTATGGCGTTCGCCAGTTCATCCTTGTTATTGGCGCGGATGACGTGCGCTCCTAAACTCGCGGCATTAGCGGCATAATCGACAGGTAGTACCTCTCCGTCCAGATGCCCGCTTTCGGTACGGTAGCGATATTTGGTGCCGAACCCGTCGCTGCCCACCGATTTCGACAGCCCGCCGATGCTGGCGAAACCGTGATTGTCGATCAGCACGATGGTAATCTTGATTCCCTCTTGTACCGCCGTGACGATTTCCGAGTTCATCATCAGGTACGAGCCGTCGCCGACCATCACATAAACTTCGCGTTCCGGCGCAGCCATTTTGATGCCGATTCCGCCCGCGATCTCGTAACCCATCGTCGAGAAGCCATATTCGAGGTGGTAGCCCTTTGGGTTGCGGGTGCGCCAGAGCTTGTGCAGGTCGCCCGGCAAGCTGCCCGCCGCGCACATGACCACATCCTGCGGGCGCGAAAGGGTATTGACCACGCCGATCACTTCGCCCTGACTGATGAGGGGACCGTGTTCAAGATCGTAGATGCGCTGTACTTCGGCATCCCATTGGGCGTTGTAATCGCGCACGCGCCGTTGATACTCGTCGGACGTGCGATAACCTTCCAGCGCTGCCGCAAGCTCGTCCAGCGTCACTCGTGCGTCGCCCGTGAGCGGAATCGCCCCGTGTTTGTAAGCGTCGAACTCCGCCACGTTGATATTGACGAAGCGCACGTTGGGGTTCTGGAAGGCGGTCTTTGAGGCGGCGGTGAAATCGCTGTAGCGCGTGCCGATACCGATCACCAGATCGGCTTCGCGGGCAATGATGTTCGCGCCCGGTGTGCCTGTCACGCCAATTGCGCCCAGATTGAGGGGATGATTGTAGGGCAGCGCTCCTTTGCCCGCCTGTGTTTCGCCAACTGGAATGCCGGTTTTTTCGACAAAATGGCGCAGCGCTTCATATGCCTCGCTGTAATGTACGCCGCCGCCAGCTACGATGATCGGCTGCTTTGCCGACTTTATCCATTCGGCGGCGCGTTGAAGTGCGGCAATGTCGGGGCGGTTGCGCGGAATATGCCACACACGTTTCTCGAACATGGCGGCGGGGTAATCATAGGCGAAGGTCTGCACGTCCTGCGGCAGCGCCAGCGTAACCGCTCCGGTCTGTGCAGGAGAGGTCAGCACGCGCATGGCTTCCGGCAGCGCGGTAATCAATTGCTCAGGACGGTTGATGCGATCCCAATAACGGGAGACGGGTTTGAAACAGTCGTTGACCGAAATATCCTGCGTTTGCTCCGATTCCAACTGCTGCAATACAGGCGCTTGCAGCCGTTCCGCGAAAATATCACCGGGGAGCAGCAAGACGGGCAAGCGATTGACCGTCGCCATTGCTGCGCCCGTAATCATGTTGGTCGCGCCGGGTCCGATGGACGTTGTGCAGGCGAAGGTTTGCAAGCGGTTCTTCATCTTGGCGAAGGCGGCGGCAGTATGCACCATCGCCTGCTCGTTACGTGCCTGATAGTAGCGGAAAGTGTCGGCATACTGTTGCAGCGCCTGACCGATTCCGGCGACGTTGCCATGCCCGAAAATGCCCCAGCATCCGGCGAAAAAAGGTTGTTCCTTGCCATCACGCTCGACGTATTGATTTTGCAGGTAAAGAATCAGGGCTTGTGCCATTGTAAGACGTTTGGTGGACATTGAAATAATCCTTTTCGAAACCGATCCATCGTGAGTCGATATACA
>DATGQJ010000644.1:0-4120 GCA_035304265.1 Oceanobacillus sp. | reverse complement strand
GCCACCGCTTCGGCTTTGGGCTGCCCAACGTAGCGGTTATCGGCGACGTGGCGAACCACATTGCTTGCGTCCAGCAGATCGTTGTCGATCAATACAAAATTGCCGACTCCGCTCATCGCCAGACTGAGCGCGACAAAGCCGCCGCCGGAACCCAGTCCCACCACGCCGACACGTTTTTGTGCCAGCAGTTCCAGATTGCGGCTGCCGAGCAGACGCTCCACCCGATCCCAACTCATTTTACATCCTCCACCACGTCACCGGATTTCGTGACGGGGTATATGCCTAACTTTTTCTCCGCTGCATGGATCACGTCAAGCAGATGCTTTTCCGCTGTCCATTCGTTGGCGAAGTATTCGCGCATGTCCACCGGTTCTGACTGTTTCCACGCGCTCTCGAACACCTTCTGCATGTCGCCGTCTTCGCCCATCTGCACGAAAGGCGTGACGCGGACGCTTGGCGGTTTTTCCGGGTAATCGTAGGGGGTGACTAGAATCAACATCCGCGATGCGCCCATTCGTGCCGTCAGGAAGCAAATTTCGACGGGCGGCTCATTGTCCGCGTTCCACAGCGTAATCGAGTGGAACAAACCGTCTTCCTCCAGAAGGCGGACTTCCTCTTCGGCGCGTTCTTCCCTGATCAGATGCCATGGATAGGGTGCGAGCGTCGGTAGTTGGTCGTTCGGGTAAACGGTTGGGGCAATTGGCAAAAACGCCTGCGATTTACGGTCAATGTACCAGAAATCGATCCGGATCATTTCGCCGTCACCCTGCGGCAGCATCACGAAATTGGTGGTGACGCCTGAGGTTGCGATGGTGGACGGGTGATCGAGCGTGACAATCGGCGCGAGCAGAAAATCCATCCCGTTCTCAGGATCGAAAATCCAGTCCATCGCCGTCATCAGGTCGCCGCCGCTTGGCTGGATCATGTAACCGGGCTGCTTGTGCCAGTCACCGAGATAGCGCAGCGGCACGTCCCACTTGTTCTTGTTGAACAGGTTGAAACGCTTTTCGCGGGTCGCCTGCCAGTTTTCTTGCAGCCACCAGATCAACTCATCCTGCCGATCATCGCCCTGCTGAAAGGTGTGAAACTGGCGAATGGCAGTCTCGTCCGGCGAGATGGTGTCCAGTACGTACAGCGTCGGAATGGCGTTCGGGTACGAGCCGGGTACGACCAAGCCCACCATTGCCTCGCCCGTTTCATCTTCAAGATGGGTTTGGGCTGCCGCCTGCATCTTATCGAGCACGCGCTGTGCCAGTACCAGATTCGGGACGGTGTGTTGTCCCAATTTCTGCAAACGACTCAACATCATTACCTCCAGCGCCGGGGCGGAAGCGGCGTGTTCGGGTCAACTCGCTCCTCCACACCGGGCCACTCTCCGGTAGAGCGCCACGTGTAATAGGCATAGAGCCACTGCACTGCCCAGGCTGCTACTGTCACCGCCGTCGATTTGCTGGGATTCCAGCCGTATCTTTCGCCGTCTTTCGGGTTGAACAGGCATAGCTGACCGTCTTCGTACTGGTGTTTCTCGCTGTAAATGCGCGGTTTCAGTACATAAGCCTCTGCCGGACGATTGGGGTAATCGTTCGGATAGACAATTTTGAGCCAGTGTTCTTGCTGGCGCAGCGTCGCCAGGTTCAATTCAACCTGTCCTTCCCAGTACAACAACCCGTTGTGCGGTACGACGAGTTTGAAGGTGTTGTCAAATGTCGCCCGCATCGCTTCGACTTCAAGCCGTAAACGCGGTGAAACGTTACTCCGCGTTCCCCACCATGCAGACATGGACTTGCCCCCTTGTCAATTTCGGTTGCATTTATTCTATCATGCCTGCTTCGGAACTTGATGTACCCCCCACTGAAAGGGGGTGTTCTTGACTCTATATACGCAGAACCGCAGGCGAGGTTGCAGCGCGAAACGTACACTCGCACTTCCCGCAATTTAACTACGACTGTTATAATAAGTGCAATTATCGAGTCAGGATTGAAATGCGGCAAGACCCTTCGGTTTATATCACCATGCGTGAACGTCCACCGCTTTACCAGATTGCAATTGCGGTTCTTACTGTAGCACTGGCGCTGGCGGTGAAGTTCTTTCTGATTCCTGCGACACCCGACTCTCCGTTTCTGATGTTTTTCATGGCGGTGCTGGTCAGCGCGTGGTTTGGTGGGCTGCTTTCGGGGCTGCTGGCATCGCTGTTGGCGGCATTGCTGGCGAATTACGTCTTCATTGAACCTGTCTACAGTTTTGCGATCAGCTTTAACCAGTTGATACAGCTTCTGCTGTTTTGCCTTGAAGGTGGGCTGATCAGTGTTTTCATTCACTGGCTGGGAGATGCATACCGCCGCTCGGCATGGGAAGTCAACCGCCACGAGCAGATTGAACAGACGTTGCGTGAGAGTGAAGAACGCTTCCGCCTGTTGGTTGAAGGGGTCAAGGATTACGCTATCTTCACGCTCGATCCCAACGGCATTATTACCTCATGGAATGCTGGCGCGGAAAGAGCGAAAGGGTATACCGCCGAAGAGATCATTGGGAAGCCGCTGTCAACGTTGTACACGCCGGAGGACGCGGAAGCAGGCATCCCTGAAAAGTTGATGCAAAAAGCCATTTCGGAAGGCAGCGCCGAAATTGAGGGCTGGCGTGTCCGTAAAGATGGGTCACGCTTCTGGGCGAATATCATCATGACTTCGCTGTGGGAGCGTGGTCAGCTACGCGGCTTCTCCAAAGTGACCCGCGATATGACCTTGCGGAAGCAAGCCGAAGAACTGAGCCAGTCATTGGAACGAGAGCGCATTGCGCGTGAGGAAGCCGAACGCGCCAACCAGCTTAAAATGCGCTTCCTCGCCATGATCTCCCACGAACTGCGCACGCCGCTTACGTCCATCAAGGGGTTCACATCAACTTTGCTGGCGGATGATGTGGAATGGACATCGGAACAGTACCAGCAATTTCTCACCGTGATTGATCAGGAATCCGACAAGCTGCACGAGTTGATCGAACAACTGCTTGATCTCTCTCAGATACAGGCAGGCGTGCTGAAGATTCGGGCGCAGCCGCAGCCCTTTATCACCAGCCTTGAAGTTGCGCGGGAACAACTCAACACCATCACCGCCAACCGTCAGTTCAACGTCAATATCGCGGAAAATCTGCCGCAGGTGACGATAGATGAACGCCGCATCGCTCAGGTGATCACCAACATTGTCGGCAATGCAGCGAAGTATACGCCGCCCAAAACGCCGATTACGCTGACCGCATTTTCTACCGATGAAGCGGTTCAGGTCGAAATCAGCGACGAAGGGGCAGGCATCCCTGAGAAACGCCGCGAGACGATTTTCGAGCCGTTCAACTTACCGGACAAGAAGGTCAGTGGCAACGGCAGCGTTGGACTTGGATTGGCGATCTGTAAAGGGATCGTGGACGCGCACGGCGGCAAGATATGGGTCAAAGACACGCCAACGCCGGGCACGACCATCGCGTTTACCCTGCCACTCGCGGATACCCCGGCATCAGCTTAGGGCGCTGGCTCAAGGAAATATTCGTCGCCAATGCCGTCTGCTGTCCAGCCCACTGTCCCCAGATAATCCACCTGCCACCAGCGTAAGCGCTGCACGTCATCACACACGGGACCGCCCACGACGGTGAACTGCCGAAGTTGGGGTATGGTCGCCAGAATCGCCCCGTTGGTGCTGGGCGCATCACGCAGTCGTGAGGGCAGCCCGCCCGCCGTCACCCGTCCGGTAATGCCCACCCGCAGCAAACTCGGCGAAGGTGAGCCGGAGCAGTTCGCCTGTGCGGTGCTGGTTAGGGACACGCTTTGCGCGATCTGCGCGTTCAACGTCTGCTGTGCTGCCATTGCAATCATTGTCCCTTGCGCCGTCTGCGCGATTTGCGTGGAGGCACGCAGGGTTTCAAGGCGGTTGACCACCGTCACCGGAACAATCGTGTTGGTCGGGGCGTCGGTTGGCACGATAGTCGGCGTATCGGTTGGAATCGGCGTGAAGGTATAAGACGGCGTCACCGTGAATGTATGGGTTGGCGTCGGCGATGGTTCGATGGTTGGTGTATCGGTTGGAAGCGGCGTAGGGGTGTCGCTCGGCGACTCCGTATCCGTCGCGGTTGGCGG
>DATGQJ010000643.1:0-3352 GCA_035304265.1 Oceanobacillus sp. | reverse complement strand
GGAATACTGGCTCGAACCAGTGTATTAACGCGCAGCAGTAAGTGGCAAAATCGCGCAGGGGTACAATAATCTGTACCCCTGTTTGCGTATTACGGATTGTCCCTTATGTTCAGACACAAATTGATTTCTGCCTTGCTTCTGATTGTCCTCTCTACGTCGTCAGCGCTGGCGCAAGCTGATGCGCCCTTGATTCTGTGGGTGCGGGGCGATCTCTATGCGGTATCGGATTTAACTACTTCACCAGTACAGCTTACCCAAAACGGCACGATTTCGGGTCCCACGCTTTCGCCAGATGGGAACATGATCGCCTACAAAGCCGCTGCCTCCATCGGATTGCAGGCACTGGATCGGGTGCAGGCAACTGGTTTCATCGCTGAGTTCGATCTACCGGGGGATATTTACATGCTGAACGTTGCGGCACAGCAAACAGTGCTGGTCGCAGGACAGCCCGACGATGCCTCGCTGTTTGTAGAAGGTGTACCAGACAATGCCATCGTTCGATCAAGCCCCGCGTGGTCGCCAGACAACGCCATGCTCGCGTGGACGGAATTGGACTTCGGAGAAGATTCAACCCGCCTCATCACCTTCGATTTTGCGACACGGACGCAAAGCGCCATAGCCAATAACTTACCCATTGAAGTGGTAGGGGGAACCGCGCCGGATGTTCGATGGGGCACAGGTGGAATCGCCATTATCGGCGACGCTAGCGAACTTTTGATTTACGACACAGATGGCACTCTGCTTTCTACTCCCCAGCTTACGCCGCAAGAGGATGAGAACCCGCAGGAATACGCATGGATTGAGGGTGACGATCAATCCCTGTTCGGGGTGCTTTATTCTTCTGGGCGCTGGTCGCTATACGATCCGCTCACAGGTATAGAACAGCAAACCACCGCCGAGCCACTACTGGTAGGTACTGCGGAAAATGCGTTGGCGCTGCGCTTCGGTGCGCTCCCGGATGTTGGCATCTTCTGGGAAACGGTTGATTCGTCGGGTGCGACAACGGCATCCGGCGCGTTCCCTACGCCACCTTCACGGGTTACGCTGTCACCATCGGGACGGGAAGTTGCGTTCATCGGCTACCCGGATTTCGGCGGGGTGGCAGTTTGGCGCAATGGCGAGATTATTCCTGTATCCGGCACCGGCAGCAATGATTTGGCAGTAGGCGCGATTCTATGGGGTGCGACGGCGTGGCGAATGAGCGGAGGATGAGTCATTTACCCGACGTTTCCCCTACGCTTCTCCTACGATACGGCATTATCTGGTATAATAACCCCACATAATGGTTAGACGTATTGTAAGGAGGTGTATGGTGAGATTCAGAGTCATCATCATCGCGGTTGTACTGGCAGCATTGTCGATGCTGGTGGTGACACCCGCGATGGCACAATCTCCAGTTTGGACAGGGCAATACTATAACAACCCCACCTTGTTCGGCGATCCCGTAGTGACACGAACTGACGCGAATATCGCCTTCAACTGGGGTATTGGCGCACCCGCAGACGGGGTAAACGCCGACAACTTCTCCGTGCGCTGGGCAACCGACGTGTTCCTTAACGCGGGAACCTATCGCTTCTATGCGCTTGGCGACGATAAGATTCGTGTGACCTTCAACTTCGGGTCTCCGGTCATCGACACGTTCAATAACCCGGCGGTTGGGCAAACCGTCAGCGCGGACGTGAACGTGCCTGTCAGCGGAACCTACCACATTCAGATCGATTATCAGGAATTGACCGATAACGCATACGCTTACTTCTCGTTCGCTAATCTCGCCACCAACCCCACCGGACCGAACTTCGGTGCTCCCAACCTGCCAATTAGCGGTGGTCCGTGGACGGCGCAGTATTATTCCAATACTGCACTAAGCGGCGATCCGGTAGCGATCATCTCGGAAGCCAGCCCAAGCCACAACTGGGGTGCGGGCGCTCCGCTGCCATCGGTTCCTGCCGATAATTTCTCGGCACGCTGGACGAGCGTTCAGACCCTGAGCGGCGGCAATTACGTGCTTCAGGTGCGGGCAGACGATGGCGTGCGCGTGTTTGTCAACGGTGTGCTGGTGATCAACCAGTTTGGCGCAGCAACCGGACAGACCTACACGGCAAACCTGAATCTGCCAGCAGGACAGCACAGCTTCCAGGTGGAATACGTCGAGTTCGGCGGCAACGCATTTCTCGACTATCAACTGTTGCAGCCGGGAGCGCCAACTGCCGTTCCGACGACACAGCCAACAGGCACAACCGCAACTGTGACTGCGTTCCGGCTCAACGTGCGTGCCCAACCGAACGCGACTGCGCAAGTGCTGACACGCATCAACCGCTTCGAGACCTACCCTGTGGTCGGACGCAGCGACGACGGACTGTGGTATCAGATCAATCTCGGCAACCAGACCGGTTGGGTTTCCAGCCGCTGGGTGACGATTAGCGGCAACGTTCCTGCAACGTCTGTGCCCGGTCAAACCGGAATTCTGGTAACCGCTACGCCTTACACGGTCAACATCCGCAGCGGCGCAGGCACGCAGCATTCACGAATTGGTCGCTTGCCTGCGGGAAGCACGGCGCAGGTGATCGGACGCAACAGCAACAATACGTGGTGGCAGATCAACTATAACGGCATCGTCGGTTGGGTGGCGGCGGAATATGCTGTCATTCAGCAGGGAGCGAATGTCGGGAGCATTCCGGTTACGGGATAAAGCGGCTTCCACCACTAGACAGCAAGTAATCAACATAGAGGCGACCCACTGGATCGCCTCTATGCATCTTCTTCGGGGAGATGGGTGAGTTTGTCGCCGCGTTCTTTACGAATCGCCTGCTGCCATGGTTTTTTGGCGCTTCCGGTGTAGCCCAGTTCGCGCAGGCGCTCGGTTTCCAATGCTTCGAGGGTTTCAGCAAGCGCCTCATAATCGCTTGCCGGAATGCGACGATCAATGCCCTGCTCATCGCGGTAGACGTAGCCTACCCCCGCACACCAGTCGCAATCAACCACGCCGGATTCTTCGTCGTCCAGCCAACCGTAACCATCACATGAAGCGCAACGCACAACGTCCAACATTACTCTCTCCGAATGGTTAGTGATGAGTGAAAAGATAAAAGTGGAAAGTGATCACACTATACTTTCCACTTTCAACTTTTCACTTTCTACTTCTTCTACTCACACCCCCGTGCTTCCCTCTGGAATTTCGAGCGGCACGTACTCTCTTTCAAACCACCACCATGGATAGGGCGCAACCTGTTCCGGCGGCACATTGAAGTAGGTATCGAGAATGCGGCGAACAATCGGCGCGGCGGTCTCCGAGCCTTCGCGCGAATACTCGATCATGGCAGCGATGGCGATTTGCGGGTTATCGGCAGGCGCG
>DATGQJ010000642.1:0-2689 GCA_035304265.1 Oceanobacillus sp. | reverse complement strand
CGTTGATCTGGCGCGAGACGTTGCCGCCGCCGCGCAGCTCGATTTCGCTGCCAGCAGGGGTGATCAACTGCGCCGGATGGTCTTCGTCGGTCTGCACCCAGCATGACGCAACCTCGAAACCGTCGGTAAGTGCCTCAATCTCGAATTCGACGTTGCGGGAAAGATAGAGTGCGTAGGGCATTCCTGAGAAGACGTTGGGACGCCTGCCTACATTGGTGAATTCACCCACGCTCGTATGGATGTTGCAGACGCCGCCGAGAATGACGTGGGCATACTCGTAATCGCCGGTGAAGCCGCCCCAGCGCTGCCCGGAGTTCATACGTCTTGCTGCCATGTTGAGGTATTCCCAGCCCGCCTGTGCGGGAGAGACTTCGGCAAACACACCCGTATCGCCCGTATCAGTGGATCGGATGAGCATAGTTTCGGCTGTATAACGCATCTGAAAATCCTTATCTTGAACTGCAAAGCGAAATATAGCACCAAGCGCTAAGTTGGTGGTATTGCGTTCTGACGGATAGCGACTTTTTCAGCTATTCGCAAGAGTGACTCTATGAGGAAGGCGCATGATGCGACAACTGAGCCTAATCCAACAAGGTACAGTCCAAATGTCAGGCTGTTCCCTCCTGCGTTTGCGCTCTGAAGCGTTGTCATCACGCCACCATCGTGCGGTGCGAGGATTGCCAACGTCAGGCTAGGCGACATCCTGGAGGGCGAAAACACCAATGCGAAGAAGATTGATAACGTCACCAGCACGTAGAGTAGATGAAACGCCATCGCCACGCGATACGCTGCACTCTCGTGCGCGACTAAGACGGACGCCAGCACACCACAGGATGCAGCAATGCCTGCGGCTAGGATCGTAAAGACGAACAACACCACAGGCGCAATAAAGATGAGCAGGAAAAAAGGCGAGTCATGCAGAGTAGATTGCAGGATCAAGCTGCACATGAGCGCTATAACGATAACGCGCCAGATCACGAGCGGACGGTGTACCGACCACAGCGCCATCACTGTTGCCCACCACTTTCCCCGTACAATCCGCCGTGCATCAATTCCTGTGAGCAGCAGGCTTTCCCACGTGCGCCCGACCTTTTCACGGGCAACGCTACTGGAAGCCATTTGTAACGCATGAGCGATCACGATCACATGCGTGAGGAAAAGCAGAATGCTCACGACCACCGTCGTGTTCATCACGATCTGTTCCAAAAAGTCTCGCAGACGCAATACGGGCATCATCAGCAAGACGGCGATCAGGTCTTGGAACACGACCATGAAGAACAGCACCAGACTGAAAAGCGCTGCGACGATGAGACTGATTCGGAGTACAGAGAGGCGTGAATAAACCTGAGTACGAGTCTGGTGGAGAAATTCAGCCTCAAAAACAGGATTCGCCATTGAATGGTCAGGTGATGCCAGCACGTTTGAGATATTCCAGACACGCAGGCATATCGTTCAGGTACTCCTGTGCGCGGTCAGCGTTGTTGCCCGGTTCACCACACTCAAACGCACCCCATCCGGTGTATCCGATTTCGTTCAGGGCAGCAGCGATAGCGGCAAAGTCGATCAACCCCTGACCGGGCAGGCGGCGGTTACTGTCTGCCAGATGGACGTGCCCGATGTCGTTTTTGTGATCGCGGATCGCCTGTGCCATATCCCGTTCTTCAAGCGCCATGTGGAAGAGGTCGGCGACGATTTTGACGCGAGGATGATTGACACGGCGGGTGATCGCCGCCGCCTGTTCGAGACGGTTCAGGAAGTGGGTTTCGTAGCGGTTGATCGGCTCTAAATAAAGATCGACGCCCATCGCATCGGCGTAATCAGAAAGCGTGCGAAAGTGGGTGTACAGCAGTTCCTCCTCTAGCTGCATGACATCCATGTAAGGCGATAAATCGGGCAGCAGAGGACCGAAGAAATGCGGCACAAAAATCACGCCCTGAGCGCCGATGTCCACCGCATCCATAATTGATTGGCGCAGTTCCGCCAACGCGCGGTCACGCTCAATCGGATGTGGGTCGAGGAAGCGCCCTTGCCGTCCATGATTGACGGATGCTGCTTTTACCCCCGTGCGCTCAATCGCCTCGACGATTTGAGGCACTTTCGGGGAAAGGTCACGCCCCCAGAACTCGATCCCCTGAATGCCGAGCGCCTTTGCTTGCTCGAATTTTTCGAGGATGGTACGCCCCGGCAGCATATCTTCCTGAATGGCGATATTGGCAATCAATGTGCTACCTCACAGTGTCGTTTAGGGGAAAGTGTAGCACGAAATTGAACAACTCAAAGTCCAGACCAGTTTGTGGGCTGCAAAGCGAAATGGGCTGCCAGTTTGTCCTGATTAATTATGGTTCACTGTTGTGTCCTTTGAGGCAAAGAGATGATGAGCGCCAGAAAAGTAGCAACTTTGCAAGCTGCGCCGCACAACTCAATTGTTGATCCCCTTAATCTGGTCTAGAATGTCTATGCTGATGAATGAGCGCAACCTTAATTCCACGCAAAACTTTCAACTGTGCGAACGCGAGATTATCATGCCTTTCAATCAAGACCATATCTGCAATGAGCGAAAGGGACATACCTATGCCCGATGAGGTCTTGGCTGCCAATCAGCAGAGGGATGCTATTCGTAGTCGGGAGTGCCCTGATTGCCACGTTTGTGGAAGTCCGGGTAAGCCGCTTTATGCCGATTTACAGGATC
>DATGQJ010000641.1:0-4480 GCA_035304265.1 Oceanobacillus sp. | reverse complement strand
ATACAATGGAGTTTGTCGATAAACCTGAACTGCTGCGACGCCTGCAAAACGGCTTTCAGCAATTCAATGCCTTACTTGAACGATTGACGCCTGAGCAAAAGTTAGAACCCAACGTTGTTGGCGTCTGGTCGGTTAAAGACCTACTGGCACACTTCATCGCTCACGAGCAGCGGGCGCTGGACGAGATTCACCATGCCCTTCGCGACGAGCCTTACCATTTCGCGCATGAATGCAATGATACCTTCAACGAGGGCGCGGTACTCGCCTATCGAGCGCAACCCTATGCGGA
This sequence comes from Oceanobacillus sp., assembly GCA_035304265.1. Classification (GTDB taxonomy): domain Bacteria; phylum Chloroflexota; class Anaerolineae; order Aggregatilineales; family Phototrophicaceae; genus Flexifilum. Next base: position 4,191 of record DATGQJ010000641.1, on the reverse strand, counting down.
CGTGTATGCCGCTTGGTCACGCTCTGTCGAGCGCGTTCTTGCCGAAGTCGCGCAGCTTGCCGACGCCGATTTCGACCCTGCCGGGCGCGTCGTGCAAGCGTTGGACGATACGATTGACGGGGCGTTGGCGAACAATACTTACGAACACTGGGCGGAACATGGCGCTCAGGTTGAGGCGTGGCTGGAGAAGCAATAGTGAGTTGCTTTGGTGGCTAGCCAAAACATTCTTTGCCGTATTGCCATAGAAATTTATCTAATTGCTTGAAACTAAATTCGGTTAATCCATAAAACTGTCGATAATCTTCAATAATCTGCCTGTACTTAAGATAATCACTCCACATATCATTGCGTTTGAACGCAGAAAACCTATCTAAGCGTTGATACTCCCACAGAAGCCGATCTACAAAGCTATCGTAGATCGGATACGCATCAGGCACATGCCAGCTACAGTATTTGGTTGCAAATGAATAGTTCCGCCTGAATTTCCCCCCTTTGAGTGGGGTTTGAGCAATTTCGTCTACTAATTCGGGCTTTCTATGGTCAAGCGCCGCGTCAATCTTGAGATCAAAAATGTGTTCCGCTACTGCAAATATGTTCCAGATACTGGTGGAATAAAGGGCATTCACAGCAGCAACTTTAAGCAGCACATGTTCATATTGATCATTCTTTGGGAACGCAAGGAATAATTCCGTCAGCGCTTTGTCAGTTGTTCCAACTTTCGCATCAAATTTCTGAATGTATTGGCTGACAAGGGCTGCCGTCGGTCTCTGTAAAGGCTGCATGAATAGCTGTGATTTCCCTTATATCACCACGTACTCAACTTCGGCGCGTTTGAAGTATCGTCCTCGAAGGGTTTCCAGTAGCCTTCCAGCCAGTCCAGCAGCTTATTGGTCACTTCGGCGGTCAGGCGGGTCGCGCATTCAATGTGATGCGGCGAAAACGCATAGATGTTGGTGAAATGCTTACGTGCCGCGCAAATCAGGTAGTCGCTTTCCCAGCGTGCCGCGCCCCACAAAAAGGCGATGTCGCCGGGACGCCGCTCGGTTTGTGTCCGCCGCATCGTATCCAGCCAGTGAGCGCGATCCATATCACTCAATTTGCTGGGGACGAATTTCATGTTCATCATCGACATAAGCTGGAAGGTGAATTCCACCGCCCGCGTGCTGCTGTCCACGTCCACCAGCAGCGCCGCCGCGCCATCCTGCGTCGCAAGGGTCGCCTGCCCGCGCTTGACCTTGCCGCCATAAGTTCGCAGATGAATCTGCGACATCACCGGCATTGCCGGGAAGCGAGTCGCAAGCTCCTTATCCAGATCGATCTGTCCCTGCAAATATTGTTGCAGCGCCCAGGGCGCATCACGGGTCATCTTCTCGCGCAATCCTTCCAACCGAGAAGCGCGTGACGGTTTTTCCGGTGGTCGGCTGGCGGACTCCGGCGGCGTCACCCGATCAGGAGTCGGCTCATCCATGTGCTGCATCACCGTCTGGCGCGAAGGGATAGTCAATTCTTCAGAGGAGTCGTATTGGTCATCGGGCATAGCGCTGTATCCTGTCGATTAGAATAACCCTATTATAGTTCAATCGGGTACAATCGCGCCGAAACATTCTCGCAACAATTCGCGGAGAAAGCTCACCGCCAAAGCCTTACAGATGTGATGCTATGATGCCAAACCCATTTGCTATCCTCACTGGCGCAGGTGTGTCGGACGCTTGCTGCACAGGAAAGGTTGACCATGTATAAAACGCTTTCCGGCGATCTCGTCCTGCGCTCGTTGAGCGAGGGATGTCGTTCTGATGTTGAACGACTCCCCGGCTTTTACGGTGAAATGCTCGGCGGGGTCGAGTCCGAGTCTGCCGAGCTTGCCGCATGGACAAAAGACCTGATCTCCGGCAATCACCCTACCGTGACGGCAGACGACGTGTGGGTGGTGGTCGATCCGTCGAAGGACGATCAAATCGTGTCGGCAACCCTGCTGATCCCGCAAATCTGGCGCTACGAAGAAATCGAACTCCCTGTTGGACGTGTAGAGTTGGTGGCTACCCATCCCGATTACCGCCGTCGAGGGTTGGTACGCGCCCTCATGCAAACCGCCCACGAGCGCAGCGCAGCTCTTGGTCATCAAATGCAGAGCATCACTGGCATTCCCCACTACTATCGTCAGTTCGGGTACGCAATGGCGGTTGATCTGGCGATTCAATCGACACTGGCGCTGCATCAGATTCCCCCACCCCCGAACGACTACACGCCAGCTTTCACCCTGCGTCCGGTGACGGAAGTCGACATCCCGAAGGTGGTGGAATGGGACGCATACATGGCGCGTTCGGCGCTGTTGAGCGCGAAAATCAACGCCGAGATCGTCCGCTATAACATGTACGGACGGCATCCGGGATCGTCGGTTGAGGTTGACCTGCTGATCATCGTCAATCAGGCAGGTGATGGCGTCGGCTTCGTGGTGCTGCGCAAACGTCCGCAGATGGGCGTTCTCATCTGTTACGCCTACGTCGTGGGCGAAGAATCCTCTTACCTCGAAACCTTCTACGATGTGATGCGAGCGCTGCGTGACCACGCCAGTCATTTTGACCAGCCGCCCACCGTCATCGGCTTCGATTCAGGGATTCATCCAACCCTGAAAACCCTGATCGCGCGAACGTTCTCCGGCAACAATTCACCGCGCACTTATACGTGGTATCTGCGCGTGCCGGATATGGCGGCGTTCATGCGGCAAATCGCCCCGGTGCTGGAACGCAGGTTGGAAGGCAGCGGCGCGAATCGCTACACAGGAGAACTCACCATCAGCTTCTACCAACAGACGGGGCTGCGCCTGAAGTTCGAGCGGGGCAAGCTGCTTGAGGCTGAGAACCTGATCGGACTCTACGAACAAAGCGCCGACGCGGGCTTTCCACAACACACCTTCCTCAACCTCGTCTTCGGGCATCGCAGCTACGAGCAGTTGGTAACCGTACTGCCGGACGTGTACTGCAACCCGAAAGCTCACGCGCTGTTGGAAGCGCTGTTCCCGCTCAAACGTTCATGGTTGCTGGGGCTGGCATGAGTACGCCGCAGGCATATTTCGGGATGCTGCTGGAAACCGTCGTCGGGCAGGCGTTCGGCGCGGCGGGTTACACGCTAGAAGACAGCCCGACCCAGCAGGCAGGCGGGCGCTTCCGCTACCACAAGCAACTTGAGAATGGGTTAAACGCCTTCATCGAGTTCCAGATGCTGCATTACATCGAAGGCAGACCTGCCCTGTTCAAAGTGACGTTGACGCGCACCGACCAACCGAATCCCGCGCAGCCGAGCCAGCATCCAGACTATGCCCAGCGCGATTTGAGCGCCCTTGTGGTGCAAGACTTCGGCGTGCCGATTCTGCCGTCCGCCGATCACTGGTGGCAGTACCGCGACACGACGGAATTAGGCAACGCGCTGACAGAGGCGGGGCATCTGGTCGTCGGCTACGGGATGCCGTGGCTTGCCGGAGAACTCACGCCGCCGGATGGCTGATTTAACCCGGTCTCCATGAACGCCAGCAACCGCTCGATTTCCGATGCGCAGTCCTCTGGCGAAGGGGAGTCCAGCAGGTGGAAAAACAGCGACATCTGCAATGCCCCCAGATAGCGTTTGAGGTTCTCCGCCGGAAGGTCGTTTCGGATTTCGCCGCGTTCCTGCCCGCGCCGTAAAACCTGCACGAAGATGTCCTGATACTTGTTCCCCGCCTTATGCTGGTCACCGTCCTGATGCGCCTTCAACGTCTCGCGCAAAAACGCCTGCATCACGTCGGGGAACCGCAGGATGGTATCGCTCATGTTGCGCAGCAGATATTGCAGCACTTCAAATGTGGTCGGCTGCGTTTCCAGATACGCCAGAAATTCGGGCAAAAACTGCTTTTCCAGTATTTCCTGTCCCCACGGTAGCAGCAGTGCCTCTTTCGTCGAGAAGTAGTTGAACAGCGTCGCGCGGCTGATCTCCGCCTTTGCCGCGATGTCGTCCATCGTCGTGTGGTGGTAGCCCTGCGTCTTGAACAACTCGACGGCAGCCGTGATGATCCGCTGTGTCACGCGCTGTTTGTTACGCTCGCGCAGGGAGAGTTGCTCGGTCTCCATGTAAGTATTCCTGCAAAATCTCGTCTAACTCTTAAGTCGATAGATGCTGTTTAACAAAATAGGACGGACATCCTTATCTCACACCTCCCCC
>DATGQJ010000640.1:0-7822 GCA_035304265.1 Oceanobacillus sp. | reverse complement strand
TTTGAAACAACATCCATCTGAGTATTATTTGGCTTGCTCCACTCAGGTTCCTTGGTCAACTGCATCAATCTTATTGTTGAAGTCTAGGTTTACGCGCCCATTTTATAAACGATGCTAGCATACCGCCCAGAAGAATAGTCCAGAGGGGATAAACCTGAGAATAGAGACGTGCTTCCGGCGCTTTCATCAGTGGCATAATGCCTGCAACTGCAAGGAGAAGCACGGCACAAGTTGCATAAAACCAGTTACGTGATAGCAGCGCCCAGACGAGGGCAATGGGTGTCAGCCATTTGATAGCATTCCATATATGAAAGATCGTTGAATACAGCCAGATACCCGGTGTCCATACCCATTGTCCGGTGTAAAAGTCGCCCTCTACACGCTCAAACCCAAGAAAACTCTCGTTTGTATTCCGGACGAGTGAATCATAGGTTGGCAAGTACAGAGTAGGGTTCTCTTCTGTAGATTGGATCAATATCAGAAGGGTGTCTTTCAAACCTCTTGACAGCCATTCTAGTGGGTAGCGTCGTATACGTTCAAAATACACGTCGCGAAGCAAGTCATCGGTTGGACATGCCCCCATGTAATAAATAAGATCGAATCGGTTTGCGAAAGGCAAATTCTCGCCAGTGAATCCCTGTTCCAGAAATAAGGCTTGCTCTTCTGGGGATGCCCACGCGCCAGACATTGACCAACGTGGGTAGGTATCGCTTAAAAACAAAGCGTGTTCCGGCACGCTCATGCTTGTCAATCTTAGATATTCTTGAGATGCTGGACCATCCGTTGCTTGCAGGGGAATATCATTGACATCAAGTCCTTCGTTCAAGCTTAGGCTGCCAATACAACTTAACCGGAAAGTTCCTGTTGATGGGTACTGAATGAGGACCAGATATAGGAAAAGTACCGCAAGACTCGATACGCCGAGGATGAAAAACATTTGGAACCGTTTCCAAAAAGAAATCGACGTGATCGCAAAAAACATCAATCCCAATGCTGCCACAACGGGCGCAAAATTGACTCGCGCTAAAACGGCAATGCCCAGCAACAGTCCACTCAGCAATGTATACAGCAGCAATCGACGCTTCGTGAGCAGGGCATAATTGAGAAGCCAGAGGGCTGCTACGAGCAGGAAGGCTATCAACCATTCGGGTAGGGAGAAGTGGGACCATTGCAGCCCGAAAGGATCGAGCAACACGAAAAGAGCGACGATGAACGCCTCATTCGGAGTCCGCCGTCTACGGATAATATCGTAGACAAGGAATGGAATGGTCGCAGACAACCCTACCTGAACCAATAGCAGGATGCGATCATCGATTCGCGGGAACATTCGGCTGACTGCAACGACGGGAGCGATTACCAGAGGATAACCTGTGTTGAAACGGAGATTCCCAATCAGCAGATCGCCGCTAACCAGTCTATCGATTAAAAACCTCTGACCGCTTTGATTATCATCTACCCCACCCATGGGGTAACTGACAAACATCCAGCCTTGAACGACAAGCGTCAACAGCAGCAATATGACAATGTGACGTTTCATGCTTGCTCAGTTTTCCAGAAAACGGGTGCGCATTGCCTGATGGACTTCGTTGACTACCCGCAGCACCAGTTCGGGATTGTGTTCACCGGGGGAACCACCTGCCTCAATGAAAGCATTGCGTAGAATGCGTCCCCAGTTGCCGGTGCTGCGCAGTTTCGGATCAAGAATGTACTCGTGAATGGTTTGCGCCACGTGCCCGCTTGGTGGTTCGAGCATTCGGCACAGGCTGGTATAGACCTCATCAATATCGCGCGGCAAGATTTCCGGCAGTTCTTCGAGTGCCCGATGCATGTAGCGTCGCTTCATTTCGTAGAACTCGGCGAGGCTCATCTGGGTTCCTGCTGCCGTCGTCAAGACTACATCTGTCCCTTCGTGATCGGACATATCATGCTGCTGCTGGAACGAGGCGAGATCGAGCGGTCCGAGGATTGCCCATAAAGTTTGGTCGTCGTACATCGGCTCAAGATCGCAGCCATATTTGCGGAAATAGATTTCGATCAACGCATGGGTGAACTCGAAATCGGTCAGCACAGCCGCCATCCGTGATGCACTGACATTGGCTGGCATCCCTGTGCTCTCGACGGTACACACACGTTTGGAAGTCGTGAGATCAGACCGCACGCGCCCGATAGGGTTGTGCATGACCGACAGTTTTTCGCCCATTCCGTCTTCATAAAGCAGGGCGCGTCCAACAGCATTTGCGCGTTCCAGTTTCAATAGTTCGGCGTAATGCTCCAGACCATCAGCTTGAAAGTGTGGGCTGGTCGGCAGGTCGAGATAACGTCCGGTGACGGTTGTCCGGCGCAGGAACTCACGCGCATCGAGTAGTTCCGGGTCGCACGTCCCATTCACAAACGGAGCGCCCTTGAGGACGGCGGCGTTGGCAAGGGCAGTGGCGCTTTTGAGCATGGTGTGAAAGGTGAGCAACCCCAACGCTTCCGAGCGTCCGGCGAGGTCGAGGTGAATGTGACAGCCTTGTATGCGGAACATATTGACATAGTGGCTGTTGGTTGGGTCAACGTGATAACGCGCCTGTGTTTCCGCGAGCCGTTGAGCGGACTCTGGACGCAAGGAATTGACTTCCAGCATGAGATCGACGGCGGTGGCGACCTTCGGGTGATCGGTCATTTTGAAGTCGGACAGCGTCGGGTAAGTAGACATGATCGCCGTGATCAGTCCGGTGTCGTCACCGGCGGCTGCCAGCGCCGTCATGATGCCGTTCAATGCGTTGCGGGTTTTTGAATAGCCGATACTGGGCGCGATGTGTGCCTCGACCTGATACTGGCAGGCTTCACGGTCAAGGTGCGGGTAAATGCCAATTCGCAGCGCGTGGTTGTAATACGCACGCATGAAATTGGTCATTTCCTCTTCGCTTGGGGAGCGCCCGTCGGGATGGATTAGCCCCAGTTCGATTTCAGCCCCAAGCACCCGCATACGGGGCACGGAATCTTCCGTTTCATGCAGGTTGGTATGGTTTACACTTGGATTGAGGTTGTACGGAACGATGCTTTCAAGAAAGGAATGCCCGCTGCGATAACGCGCACTGACGGCGCTGCCAAGCACATAGGATAGTCCATCTCCATGAGCGAGAATGACGTTGCCGGAGTCAGTATCATTGCTATCGTAGTAGGTGGTCACTGGCGCACCGATGGCGTCAGACAGCGCTTCAAGGGGTAGTTCGTCAGTGGTTGAATCCTGAGCCAACTTTTTCAACGCTTGGTTGAACTGGCGTTTCTGTCGTTCAATCTCTTGCCAGGGAAATGTCTCGCTAAAGGCGATTAATGCATCATTTGAGGGCAGCGACATACTTACTTTTCTCCCGTCAGGGCGGGTACTGAAAGGCGTGCGCGTCTACAATTTTGGCTTATGCGTCATGTTCCTACAAGTTGCAATCTGGAAGAGAATTGGAAAATAATGGGAATTGGCACTATCATTGAACCTCATCTTAGCTCGTCACTCATGGAGCCGCTTGCCTCATGACCACGATCTGGCCTCTACCACAGATTGAAATTACGGATTTAAAAAATGTGAAAGAGACCCGCCCAACAGCTCTAGTTACGGGCGAACGCTCGTGGGCGGCGGTCAGTTCCCTACTGGAATTCCCCATCGTCGTACAGGCTGAACCTCAGAAAGTCGATAAAGATTATCTCGATATGCTGGCGTCTGGTCTTCCGCCGCAGGTGGAAGTCATTTATGGGGTTGGCGCTGGTCTGGTATGTGATGTGGCTAAATATCTGGGCTGGGCGAAAAACCTTCCCGTTGTGATTGTACCAACTGCTTTGAGTCAGGATGGTTTTCTGACCGCGCTCGTTGCTGCTCGTGTGGGTGGAACGGTGGAATACATCACCACCGGGGCGGTGTCAAAGCTGATTATTGACTGGGAAGTTATTCGCAATGCGCCATCCTACATACGCGGGGCTGGTATCACGGAACTGTTGACGATTGTCACTGGTTTGCTGGACTGGCGTTACGCTGCCGAACGCAACAAGACCACGCCTGAGACCCGCTTTCAACCGTGGGCAGCAGGGATTATGGCGGGTATCGCGCAGCAAGCGTTCAAAATCGCGGCTGAGGTGGGAAAGGGCAATGTAGAGGCGCTTCGCAATCTGCTTGATCTGCTGTGCCTCGAAGTGCAGCTTACCAACCAACTTGGGCATAACCGCCCACAGGAAGGCAGCGAACAGTTTTTCGCATATGCGATTGAACAGAAAATGATGCGCAGTCGTCCGCTTCCGTATGCAGACCGCGTAGGACCGGGCATCCTGATAGCATCTGCGCTGCATGGACAGGATATTGGTCCCATCCGTGAAACACTCCAAGCGGCTGGTATTCGGCTCGGACAACTGCGCACCGACGACATTCTGGAAACCATCCGAAGTCTTCCCGATTACGTGCGCGAACACGATCTACCCTATACCATTCTGAATGAACTTGACCTGAGTTCGGATCGGGTGAACGAACTGTTGGCGACAACAGGCTTGGACCCGACAGGCGCACGACCACTATAGACAACAACTTCAGAAGCATACTCGAGGACAGTGTATGATCCGTTTTGGTACAGACGGGTGGCGGGCGGTCATCGCCGATACCTTCACCTTCGATAACCTGCGCCTGATTTCTCAAGCCGTTGCGGATGCGGTGAATAAACAGCATCGAGGCAGCGAACCACCACAGGTTGTAGTGGGCTACGATACGCGCTTCCTTTCTGACCGCTTCGCGGTAGAGACGGCACGGGTACTGGCTGGGAACGGCATTATCACGTGGCTCACGCGAACCGATGCGCCAACCCCCGCCATTTCCTTCAACGTCAAAGATAAATGCGCCGATGCTGGAATCGTCATCACTGCCAGCCACAATCCACCACGATACAACGGCTTTAAGCTGAAAGCCAAGTATGGAGGGAGCGCCACCGCCGAGGAATGCGCGTTGGTGGAAGAAGAACTCATCCAGATGGAGCGCGAGGCGCGTGGTCCCAACATCATGGATTATCAGCAGGCGGTTGACCGTGAATTGATCCGCCGTTTTGACCCCACATGGTCTTACTACCAACACCTTGCGACGCTGGTCGATCTGGACTGCATCTCTCAAGGGGAGTTGAAAGTTGTCGCCGACGCGATGTGGGGCGCAGGACGTGGGGCGTTCATGGGGATTCTTTCGCGCACGCGCTCCCATATCACCGAGATTCGGGGGACATTGAATCCCGGCTTCGGGGGCATTCACCCGGAGCCGATTCTGAAGCATCTGAATGAACTGGTCGCTGCGGTGCAGCGCGAGCAGGCGCATATCGGGTTGGCGACGGATGGCGACGCAGACCGGATCGGCGCGATTGATGCACGTGGGAATTTTGTCGATCCGCATCACATCATGGCGCTGGCGCTGCGCTATCTGGTCGAGGTGAAAGGGCAGCGTGGTGAAGTGGTGAAGACCGTTTCGACTACTTTCATGATCGACAATCTCGCCGAGAAGCATGGATTGCAGGTTCACGAAACGCCCGTCGGATTCAATCACATCGGCGATTTGATGATGAACCGCGACATCCTGATCGGTGGAGAAGAGAGCGGTGGTATCAGCATTCGCGGGCACATTCCTGAGGGTGACGGCATCCTGATGGGATTGATGCTGCTGGAAATCATGGCGCACGCGGGCGCACCGCTGCATGAAATCATCGCCGATTTACAGGCGGAGTATGGTCCTGCAATCTATGGACGTATCGACGCACACCTCAACCACTTGCTGCCGAAGAAGCGCATGGTGAAGCAACTGGTGGAAAGCGCACCCGCGACACTCAACGGAGAAGGTGTGGCACGGGTCGATACTCTGGATGGTGTAAAGTTCTACCTGAACGATCATAGCTGGCTGCTGATCCGTCCTAGCGGTACGGAGCCGGTGCTGCGCATCTACGCCGAGGCGCGGAGTCAAGAGGCGATGAAGGCGCTTCTGGATGCAGGCAAGGCAATGGGAGAGGCAGTCTCCGGCGGGTAAGCGAAAGTGCAGAGTAAAGGCGATCAGCAAGAAAGCTGATCGCCCAAGCCCAATATCGTTTTACCTTTAACTGTTGCTTCCCCCGCGTGCGATACGGTTGAGCAGGTCGAACCAGAAGGGCGCACCCTGCGCGATGGCGATGACGGTGATCGCCCACCCAACGATTTTGCGAATCAGGAAGCCGAGCCAATCAGGATTGTTGGCGGGACCCATATTCCAGAGATTACGCAGGTTGGTACACGGGTTTTCGACGGCATTCTCCTGACAGCCATTGGTAAGCGCGGTGAATTCCCAGCCGATAGGCAAGCGTAAATCGAGCAAACTTTGAACCGTGTCCTGAACCTGCTGTGCTGATTCGGTGACAGCATCACTTGTTGCCGACGTTTCACCCTGTGATGTGGGGTCAGATGTCGCTTCGGGGACGGCTGGAGGCGTTTGCGCCTGTTCCAGCGACGTTTGCGATTCGGTGATGCTTTGTTCGAGTTGACCGCTCTCCAATTGAGTGCGTGCCGTTGCGACAAGCGTTTCACGCACAGCCGGATCATCCCACAGCGCCCGCGCGACGAACAGCGAATCGACGTTGAGCAGAATCACCAGTAATGCGCCAATGATGAGCGACAAATACTGGATGTTCTTCTTGTAGGTTTCGGAAAGCTGCTCCATGCGCGAGTTGAACCAGAACTCGATTTTGTCCTGCGCCTCTTCGATGGAACGGGCAGAGGCAAGCAGGGTTTCGAGCGCCTTTTGCAGCACCGGATTCTGAATATGACGAATGCCATCCAGCAGCGGAATCAGTTTGCTGCCCTCGTTGTTCAACTGTAATTCCTGTCGCATTTCTTCGACGTAAGCCAGCGCGTCGTTGAGCGCCGCACGATCCGTTGGGTCGGAGAGGTTGTTGACAGCGTTGCGAAGTTCCGTTACGCCGATGCCCGAATTTTTGAAGCGGCGAATCATCTCGCGGATTTGCGCCTTTTCCGCGCCATTGAGCACCTGCTCGGCAGTTTCAAACAAGGGCGCGAAGATGTCACGATCCGCATTGGAGGACAGAATATCCATCAACGCCTGTGAGAATAATTCGGGCGGAATCCACGTGACGCGGCATGGCTCAGAAGTGGTGAGTTCGCGGGCAGACTGCGCTGAGAGTGTATCTTCCGGCTGAACTCGTGGCTCGATCAAGCGGATGAGCGGGTGCGCCATGAACTTCGCCTGTATGACAGGATCGGTGAGCAGGTCTTCAATACCCGTCTTGAGATGCTTGGCGCGGGTATTGAGCAGGTTGGTGAGGACGGTATTGACCTGCGTCACGATGATGCTGAGAAGGCTGTAGATGAAGATCATTCCTATGATGACTTCAATTATGGGCGAGTTGAGCATCGCTGCCTTATCCTTGCGAACTGAAAATCAGGTTAAGTTTAGCACGAAACGTGGGCACGGGTGTTATAATGCGTTCTCTCGTGCAGATTGCATTGCTTTGCTTTAAGGAGACGTTATGGCGTATGACAAGATCGTGATTCCTCCGGGCGGTGAGAAAATTACCGTGAGCAACGGGAAGCTCAACGTGCCGGATAACCCCTACGTTTGTTTCATCGAGGGGGACGGGATCGGTGCCGATATTATGCGTGCCAGCAAGCGCATGTGGGACGCTGCGGTAGAAAAGGCGTATGGCGGACGACGCAAGATCTCGTGGATTGAGATTTACTGCGGCGAGAAGGCGGCGGAAGTGTACGGCGGCAATTACATGCCGGAAGAGACGTTTGACGCGCTGCGTGAATTCAAGGTCGGCATCAAGGGACCGCTGACCAC
>DATGQJ010000639.1:0-8696 GCA_035304265.1 Oceanobacillus sp. | reverse complement strand
AGTCGTGCAACGGCACACACTCTGTCTGGACTTACGGTTCATTCCCGACAATCGCTTCACCTGACAACATGTCCTCTCCTCAGCCACGCTGTGGAGAGGGGGAGTCGAGCGAAGCGAGGCGGGGGTGAGGTGAATGCTGCGCCTTTATCCATAACTCACATTAACCTACCTTCGACGGCGATCTGCTGCCTGCTTTTGCCGCTTAAATTTCATTTCCCTCTGTGCATTGTAACCATATCGTCGGGGAAGCGTAGAGTTTCTGCATAGCGTTTACCAGACGTTTCGGTTAAACTTCCCAGAGCAGTATCTGTACTGACCGGAGGAGGATTACACTCCATGCATGGAATGAGAAGGCGGCTCTGGCTGCCGTTGTGCCTGATGGCTGCGCTTGCAATGACGCTGATCGCGTCGGCGCAAGGGAATGGATCGCGTGTGCTTGAGATTGGCACGGAGGTCACAGGCATACTTGATGAAGACAATGCTGCTCAGGTGTACAGCTTCGAAGGCGCTGAGGGTGATACGCTGGCAGTCACGGCGAGTGGCAGTGAGCCACTGGTCGTGTTGGTCACCGATTCGACGGGAGAGCCACTGGCGCAGGCGGTTGAACGTAATTTCGTCAACAGTTCCGGCATCGTGCTCGATTCCATCGTGCTGCCTGCGGACGGCACGTACTACATCACCGTCTTCAGAGTGATTGGTGCCGGTTTGACAGGATCGGCGACCTTTACGCTGGTGGTGGATGAACTGCCGGAAGCGGGAACACCCAGCAGCGACGCGACACCCACTGTCGCGCCAACCGTCGTTACCGAAGCGCCAGAGACGACGGAAGCAGCAACCACTGAAACACCGCTTGAAAGCGGACAAGTGGTCACGACCAGCGGTATTCAGGTGACGCTGTCGTGGGAGACGATAGACGACCTTGACCTTGAGGTGCGCGATCCGGTAGGTGGCTCGTTGTACTGGGAGACGCCAACCGTTCCCAGCGGCGGCACTATTGGACCGAGCGTCAATCAAGGATGCGCCAATACGACGGATGCGCCAAGCGAGACTGCAACATGGTCACCCGGCGGCGTGCCTACTGGCAGCTATGAAGTGCTGATCTACTATCAACAGGCTTGCGCGGGCGAGAATGCCGTCAGCTTCACCGTCGCGCCTGTGGTCGATGGAAACGCGCTCGACACCATTGAGGGATCGCTGCTGCCCGGTGAGGTTTACATCGCCAGCTTCGAGGTGAACGCCGATGGATCGGCGTCTCTCAATCCTCTGAGCGGCGTGGTCGATCTCAATGCGCTGCCCGCTTCCGCAGGGCAAATCACCGCGTCGGCGACCCCGATCACGATTGGGGAAACCGTTTCCGGCACGATCACCAATGAAGACCCCTATCAGGCATATTCGTTCACGGCGAACGCGAACGATCTGGTAACGGTGTCCATGAACGCTCAGTCCGGCAGTTTGGACCCATTCCTCGCACTGATCGACGCCAATGGCAACACGATTCGTTTCAATGACGACGTGGCAACCGGTGTCACCGATGCAGGGCTGTCCAACGTGCTGCTGCCGACGGCGGGTACATATACCGTGATCGCTACACGCTACGGGAAGGAACTGGGCGGCACGGAAGGCACGTACACGCTGACCCTGCTGACACAGGCAACCGACCTCTCGGAAGAATTCGCCAATTTGCCACTTGGCTCACTGGAAATTCGCTTGCTGTGGTTCGACAACACGGCGGCGGACGTACAGTTGCTGGTGCGCGACCCATCGGGCGATTCGGTTTATGATGACGTGCCACAGATTCGCAGCGGCGGGCAACTTGCGGCGGCAGGAAACGTGGGCTGTCGTGTATCCGACGGGACTCCGTTCTCGTATATCTATTGGCCCGAAAACGCGCCGCCGCGCCCCGGTTCTTATGAAGTGGAAGTGTGGTTCCAGAGCGATTGCGGCAACACCACTGCGCCGGTTCGCGCCAACCTGTACATCACGTACAACGGGCAGGAAGTTTTCAGCCAGTCGAACATCACGCCGCAGTTGAACGAGCGCTTCCTGACCAGCTTCACGATTGGGGCGGATGGAACGGCGCAAGCCGGACCGGGTGGCATCATTCGCGGCGTAGAAGATTTGAATTATGTCTCCGAACTGGAGAACGCCATCCCGATTGAATCGGATGCGCCCGTCAACGGCAGCATCACGCCGGAGAACAAGTTCGACCTGTACACGTTTACGGCGGCGGCGGGCGACGTGGTGAGCATCGGTATGAACAACACGTCCGGCACGCTGGATACCTTCCTGTATCTGGTTGGTCCTTCGGGGAGTGTGGTCGGGCAGAACGACGATGCGGTGGCAGGCGAGAATACCAACTCACAAATCGCCAATCTCACCTTGCCAGAAAGTGGACAGTATATTATCATTGCCACTCACTTCGGTGGATTGTACGGCGGGACAACCGGAACGTACCAACTCACGTACTCTCAACTCAATTGATCGTTAATGCTCGTGATGAGCGTATGGTGGGGCAGTCGATGAGGCTGCCCCTCGTAAGCACTCTCTGATGAAAGCGTACTAGCCTGATGAGATTATCAATATTGCTGCCGGGTTTACTTGCCCTGCTTTTCTTTTCCGCTGCTTGTCAACCTCCTCCTGAACTTCGTGATCCCAATTTATTGCAAGATCGTAGCTTATTGAACGATGAACCCTGTGGCGCTCCTTGCTGGCGCGGCATTACGCCCGGCGAAACCGCATGGAGCGATGCGCTGACCATTCTCGAAGATGATGCGACACTCGCCGACCCGCAAGTGCAAAGTGACGAAGAAAGCGGTGCGGTGGTCGCTGAGTTCCAGCAGATCGATACCGGAGTGCCCTGCTGCCAGATGTTCTCTGAGTCGGGCGACGTTGTGGACATTTTGTTCCTGCGCACCACGCCGGATATAACGCTGGGCGAGCTGATTGAAGCGAAGGGTGAGCCTGCCTATCTGATCGGCAGCCCCTTCTCTGACGAACAGGCAATCATGAACCTGATTTACCCGGATATACCGATGGTGATTTACGCCTTCGTGCCGGGAACCACTGGTGAGTTGACGGAAGACAGCGAGATCATCGGTGTCCTTTACCTGAAGGAAAGCGACATCGAGACCCTGTTTGAAACCAGCGAACCGGGACTTCAGGAATGGGAAGGCTATCAATCGTATCAATACTACGAAGAGAGTGAATTGGAGATCACGCCGAGTGTAACGCTTACACCCAGCGGTTGAAATAAAGGAGCAAATTCGCATGAGCGAGGAAACGATTACAACCCCCAGTTCGATTGACGAACTGGAACCCGGCATGGCGGTGCGCGGCACGGTGAAGCGCATCGAGTTATACGGCGCGTTTGTGGATATTGGCGTGAAAAGCGATGGGCTGCTGCACATTTCCCAGCTTGGCAAGCCGAATGTCCGCAACGTCGAGGACGTGGTGAAGGTGGGTGATGAAGTCACCGTCTACGTACTCAAGGTTGAGAAAGAGAACAACCGTATCGCCCTGTCGCTTGTCAAGCCGCCTGCGGTGACGTGGGACGACATGAAGATTGGCGACGTGGTCAAGGGTAAAGTGGTGCGCATGGAGAAGTTCGGCGTTTTTGTGGATATTGGCGCTGAACGCCCCGGCATGATCCACGTCTCGGAACTGGCAAGTGGTTACGTCAACTCACCATCGGATGTGGTGAAGGTGGGTGACGAGGTTAATGCTCGCATCATCAAGCTGAATCGCAAGCAGCGTCGTATCGACCTGAGCTTGAAGGCGCTGGAAGAACAGGAAGAGAAAGTGCGCGTTCCGGTGGATGAGGAGGACGAAAACCTGCCTACCGCCATGGAACTGGCGCTACGCAGCGCGATGGAAGCCACCGGCAAGCCGCTGCCTTCGCGCTTCAACAAGCGCGATCAGAAGCGTGGGCGGCGTGAACGCCAACAGCAGGATTTGGAAGAGATTTTCGAGCGGACGCTGCGCAGCAACAAGTAAGCGGCAACAGACTCGTCATGCGAAGAAGGGTACGCGCAACGTACCCTTTTTGATTTCCGCTATTCGGCTTTGGTGTAGGTTGTCGCTAACGCGCTGAGTGCTTCTTCCGCCCGCGCTGCGCCTGCCGGATAGTCGTGAGTGATGGAGAGGTCGCGGGCGCGTTCCCAATGTTGCTTCGCAGTGTTGCAATGCCCTTGCTGCTTGCTCAAGTCGCCTAACGCCAGCAGCGCCTGAATGATGGAAAACTCGAAGTTCAGGGATTCGGCGGTGGAGAGGGCGCGGTTGTAGTATGTCTCCGCCGCCGTGTAATCGCCCTGTAAAGCGCAGACACTTCCCAGAGAGAGCAGCGAAAACAGCAGGTAGACGATGAAGCCGATTGCTTCGCGCAGGGCAAGCGATTGTTCCAGCAGTGTACGTGCTGCATCCAGTTCGCCGCGCTTCTGAGCGATAAATCCTAGATGGCGGACGAGGTAGGATTTTTCCAGCTTGAACTCGTGTGCTTCTGCGAGTTCGAGCGCCGCGCGGAAGTACCGTTCTGCCTTTTCGAGATCGAGCAGGAAAATCTGGTAAATCAGCCCGATCCAGAACTGCGATTCGCAAATGCCGCGTTTGTTCCCCGTGTTCTGCCAGATTTGGTTTGCCTGTGTGAAGAAATTGAGCGGCAAGGTTGCGTCCGGCGCTTCCGCCTGAAACATCGGAAAATAATGCAGTCGTCCGGTTGCCATCAATGCCGCCGCGCGTTGATCGTCGTCAACCGCGTGTTCGAGCGCGGATGCCAGCATGGTTTGAGCGCGGTCAAGCGGCGTGTGGGGTTTCAACCACGTGCGCACGATCAGGATTTCGCTGTGCAGAATCAGCAGGCGGTTCTGGTCGGCGGGGGCGACGGTCAGGGTTTCATTGTCTTGCAATAGTTGCAGCGCGTCGTCAATACGCCCTGCGAAAAACAACGCCTGAGCCGTGTTGAGCACTTCATCAATGGTTTGTGCCATCATTTCTCCTCTGAGCGCTTGCTTTCTCTCAAGTGTAGAAGAATCGTGGCGACGTGTGAAATGATTTAGAAAATTGTGTGTGGTGGGGCGTTTGATGAGGTTTACCTATTGAACGCGGAGATTGTAGGAAGGTGGAAACCTCACCCCCCAGCCCTCTCAGCCACGCAGTGGAGAGGGGGAGTCGAGCGAAGCGAGACGGGGGTGAGGTGTTTATTCGTAAAACCGCATCAAACTATGCAGATTTGAAGTAACGCCACAGCCGAATGCTGGTGACGATCAGCAGCAGCGTGATCATGGTGTGCGCGGTCAGACACCATGGGCAGAGCGCCCGTATGGTGAAAATCGCCGTGTAAGTCAGGAAACAGTGGTAGGCGAAGTCGAAGACCACGACTCCAAACAATATCATCAAGCCATATTCACGCAGGAAGGCGACTCGTTTTTCAAAGAACAGCAGCGCGAGGATGATGGTGTAGGTGGCAAAGCCCCACGTGGCTGTCGGAATGTCAAGGATTTCGGCATAGACGCTGTTTTGCACCGCATCGCAGTTGAAAACAGGGGAGTCCTCAACACAGATTGCGCTGGTGTTGGTGAGTTTGGTATAGGTGAGATAGCCGGACACGAACAGCGCGACAATAATGAAGATATAGCTGAGAATCTTCAGGGTGTCACGGCGCGGCGCGTCTTCGGCGGATTGCGACGTATTGGCTACAGTAGACATAAACTCCTCACTCGATTGAACGTAACAGACGAACAGGAAAAGTTTGTCCCGCCGTCACTTCAGTGACTCCTTCAGGGATGATCAACAGACCGTCCGCCTGCACCATGGACATCAACGCGCCGGAGCTTTGGGTTCCGGTGGTGCGGGCGACAATATGCCCGTTTTCCCACGACAGGGTAACGCGCAGATAGCTACGGCGTCCGTCCGAACGCAACGATTCGCCCACGACTGCCTGTACGGTTGGCGGCGTGTCCTGCCTGCCGAGCATCTTGCTCAGCACCGGACGCACGAACACGTCGAACGTGACCATCGCCGAAACCGGATTGCCCGGTAAGCCGAAGAATGGCACGCCGCGCAGATGCCCGTAGGCAAGGGGCTTGCCGGGGCGCAGGTTCACGCGCCAGAAATCGACTTTTCCCAGTTCGTCCAGTACGGTGCGCACCACGTCGAACGCGCCGACGGAGACGCCCGCCGAACTGATGATCAAGTCGGGCTGCTGATCGAGCGCTTCTTGAAAGCGGCGGCGCACGTCTTCCAACGTGTCGCGGGCGGTTGGGATGCGAATGGGAAAACCGTCGTATTGCAGCACCAACCCGTACAGGGTGTAGCTGTTACTGTCGCGAATTTTGCCGGGGGTAAGCGGCTCGTCCACGCCGACTAACTCATCGCCTGTACTGACGATGGCGACGCGCGGTTTACGCACAACTGGAACCTGCCCGATGCCGATCCCTGCTAATGCGCCAATCTCCGGTGCTCGTAGCAGGGTTCCGGCATGGAGCACGGTTTGCCCAGCTTTTACATCTTCGCCTACCGGACGGACGTAATCGCCTGCACGTACCGGACTGAAGATGGCAACCTGTTCAGAAAGCGCTTCATCCGCGCCTGAACGCCAGTTTTGATCGGTCTGCTCAACCGGCACAACGGCATCCGCGCCATCTGGCATGGGAGCGCCGGTCATGATACGGGCGGCTTCGCCGGGTTGCAGCGCTTGTGTGGGCGCAGTTCCCGCCGGAATATCCATGGTGACGCGAAGTTGAACCGGGGTGTTTTGGGTGGCGGTGGTCACGTCTTCCGCGCGGACAGCGTAGCCGTCCATGCTGGAATTGGCGAACGGTGGCAGTGAAACAGGGGAGATCACGTCTTCTGCCAGCACCCGCCCGAACGCCTCAATCAGCGGAATCTTTTCGGCGGGCAAGCGTTGAATCGCGGTTAGAATTCGCGCTGTCGCCTCGTCTATATTATGAAGTGAAGTGTCCGTCACAACCCCTCGAACTAGCTAAACCGCATACCCGTCGCATTCTTGCCAATTATAGCAGGGAGAGGAGACGACGGAATGGAAATGTTGTAGAATGTTAACACACGTATCATCTTTGGGGGTGGTAGCAGTGAATCAAACCGCCGTCATATCCATGAATTTGCAGTCGCTGCTCGACGCGCTCCCTGAACTTACGCCCAATGACCGTTCCTTGATCGAGCGTGCCTACGCGAAGGCAGAAGCGGCACACGCAGGGCAGTTCCGTAAGTCGGGAGAACCGTACTTCACGCACTGCGTCGCGGTGGCGCACATCCTCGCCGAGATGCATCTCGACGCTGAGGCGATTGCTGCGGCGTTGATGCACGACCTGATCGAAGATACCAACGTCACCCGCGAGGAATTGCGCCGTGAATTTGGCGCGACGGTTGCCAATATCGTAGATGGTGTGACCAAACTGGAAAACCTGCCGATCAAGGCGGAACTGGACAAGCGCGGGCGGAACTTCAACAAGGAACTCGAATACATCCGCAAGATGGCGCTGGCGATGGGCGACGACGTGCGCGTGATCATCGTTAAGCTGGCGGATCGCCTGCACAACATGCGAACGCTCGGTTACATGCCCGCCGAAAAGCAGCGCGTGATCGCGCAGGAAACGCTGGATATTTTCGCGCCGCTGGCGAATCGTCTGGGTATCTGGCAAATCAAGTGGGAACTGGAAGACCTGAGCTTCCGCTATCTTGAACCGGATGCTTACCGGATGATCGCCGCCAATATCGACGAACGACGGGCTAGCCGCGAAGCCTACATGCAAAAGGTCATCGAATCGCTGCGAAAGGAACTGGCGCAGTATGGTTTAGAGAACGTGACCATCAGCGGGCGACCCAAACACATCTACAGCATCTATAAGAAGATGGAGCGCAAGCGCCTGCCTTTCGAGCAGATTTACGACGTGCGTGCCGTCCGCGTCATTGTAGACACGGTGCCGCAGTGCTATCTCGTGCTTGGCGTGGTGCATAATCTCTGGCGTCCAATTCCGGGTGAGTTCGACGACTATATCGCCGCGCCGAAAGACAACTTCTATCAGAGCTTGCATACGGCGGTGCTGGATTCCAATGGCAAGACCGTCGAGGTGCAAATCCGCACGTGGGACATGCACGAGAACGCCGAATATGGTATCGCCGCACACTGGCGCTACAAAGAAGGCAGTTCACGCAAGCACGATGACGCCTTCGAGCGGCGTATCAGCTATCTGCGGCGCCTGATGGAATTCGGGCAGGAATCGGAAGACGCGGCGTCGTTCGTGGACACGATGAAGACCGAAGTTTTTCAGGATCGGGTCTACGCATTTACGCCGAAAGGCGACATCGTTGACCTGCCTGCCGGAGCAACGCCCGTCGATTTCGCCTATCACATTCACACAGAGATCGGGCATCGCTGTCGCGGAGCGAAGGTGCATGGTCGGTTGGTGAGCCTCGACTACCAATTGCAGACAGGCGATCAGGTCGAAATCATCACGTCGAAGCGCGGCGGACCTAGCCTCGACTGGCTGAATCCCAACCTCGGCTACGTCAAGACTGAACGGGCGAGATCGAAGATTCGGTTGTGGTTCCGCAAACAGAACCGCGACAAGCACATTGCCAGCGGGCGCGAAGTGCTGGAACGCGAAATGAAGCGGCTCGGCTTGCTCGACGTGATGCCGTTCGAGGCGGTTGCAAGCTGGTTCAACTATGACAAGCTGGAC
>DATGQJ010000638.1:0-3830 GCA_035304265.1 Oceanobacillus sp. | reverse complement strand
ACCAACCGTCCGTGAAGATGGCATCCGCGAATGGATGCACCCGAATACGGGCGCTCCGGGCGTGGCGCTGGTCGATACGCCGGGAACGGGGTCGGTGTTCCATAAGCACGAGAAGACGGCGAAGGCGTTTTTGCATCGCAGCGATCTGGTGATCTTCGTCATTTCGGCGAAGCGGGCGCTGGCGGAGACCGAGCGCCTGTATCTGGAACTGGCGAAGGATTACGGCAAGAAAATCATTCTGGTGGTCAACCAGATCGACCTGCTTTCGCCGCAGGAGCGCACCGAAGTGCGGCGCTTTGTCGAGCGACAGGTGGAAGAACTGCTGGATTTGCGCCCGCTAATCTTCATGGTATCGGCGAAAGAGGCGTTGAATGCGCAGCGCAGCGGCACGCCGGATGGCGGCGGCATTGACGCGGTACGGGCGCATTTGCGCGGCGTTTTGAGGGAAGCGCCGCCGACCAAGCAAAAGCTGATCGCACAACTGGATATGGCGGCAAGGATTGCTTCGAAATATGCCGAGATGGTGAGTGGCAGAGCCGATCTGGTGAGCGAGGACACGGCGAAAGTTCGAGACGTGCAGAGCGAACTCGAAAAACAATCGCTCGGCTTGAACGCGCAGTTGGTGAGCGCCCGTGCGGAAATCGACACCGTTTTTGAAGGGCTTCGGCGGCGTGGTTTGAACTTCATTAATGAGCACCTGTCGATTCGGCGAATCGGGCGCGGCACGAACCGCGAGACGTTGCAAGCCGAGTTTCAGGACGTGGTCATTGGACGGGCGTTGCGCGACATCAACGAGGCGAGCAGCGATTACGTGAACGCGCTGATCGACAACAGCCGCCTGTACTGGCGCGGGGTGATCGACAGGCTGAACCAACTCCGCGATCTGGTGGAGCAGGAATTGACCGGACTGGATGCCAGCGTATACGCAGAACAGCGCGAGGCATTGCAAGAGGCGATTCGAATTGCTGAGGCGGAGTTGAAGACCTATTCGAGCGGGCGGGTGATCGGCGAGATGGAAGACCTGTTCCGCTCCAACATGAATGGCTTCACAGCAAGTGCCGCCGCCGCGATCATCGGCATTATTGTGACGGCGCTGGCGATTGCAGCGCCCGGTGGCGTGATCGGCGCAAGCGTGATCTACGCAACGGCGACGGTGGCATTCGTGATCGGCGCTCCGGTTGCGGCAATTGGAAGCATTGCTGCGATTCGCTACTACCGCAGGGTTACGGCGGATACCAAGCGTGATTTCAACCAGCGCGTTGACCAGCTTGTCGCCACGTATCACGCGGCGCTGGATGATTTGACACAGCGCGAACGCAACCGTTTGACACAATACGGCAAGCAGGTGCTCACGCCGATTTTCAGCCGGTTGGAAGTGCTGGCACAGCGTTATGCCCTTCAGCAAGATACACTGCGCAAACTGATAGAGCAAATCGAGACTCTGCGGCGCGGTATCGAAGAAAGCAGCCCGACATGATCAGTATTCCGCTGGAAACTCAGATCGTCGTCGCTATCCAACTGCTGTTGGCGGCGTTTCTGAGCATGATTCTGGGATGGGAGCGCGAACGTAAACACCGAGAAGCCGGACTTCGCACGCACATGCTGATAGGAACCGGATCATGCCTGTTCACGGCGCTGTCGCTTTATGGCTTCGCCGACGGCGATCCGGGGCGCGTTGCGTCACAGATATTGCCCGGACTCGGCTTTCTGGGTGCGGGGGCAATTCTTAAAGAGGGCGCGAACATACAGGGCTTGACGACGGCAGCCAGCATATGGCTGACGGCTGCGGTTGGCATGGCGGTGGCGACGGGCGCGTGGTTTCTCGCGATTTGCGCGGTGCTGCTGGTGTGGTTTGTGCTTTCGATCATGCAGCGGATCAAACCGGAACTGCGGAAGCAAGACGGTAATGAGTGATGAGAAAAGCGGTCAGCCCGCAGCTTTGCACGGGCTGACCATTCCTCATGCCTTTTAATCCGAGAGGTGATGTACCTGCCGAATTTGCTGGATGAGGGCGCTAATGTCCGGCTCTCGGCGGGGATCATCAGGCGGTCCGAGTGGGTCTTCAATCGGTTCACCCAATAACAGTCGGGCGACGTTGCATATGCCGTCAGCGAGGGCATCAAGGTTATAACCCCCTTCCATCACGAAGACGATTTTTCCGTCGCAATGTTGATCGGCAATTTGAATGAGTGTGCTTCCCAGATGGGCATAACCTGTGAGCGAGAGCCGCATTCCCGCAAGCGGATCGAGCCAGTGAGCGTCGTAACCCGCAGAGACGAGCACAAGTTCCGGTTTGAAGCGTTCGGCTGCGGGGACAACAATTTGCTCGTACACGGCGGCGTAGCCTGTATCGCCTGTGTTTGCCGGTAGCGGAATGTTGATGGTAAATCCTTCGCCTTTATCCGTGCCTGTATCCCCTACTGCGCCAGTGCCGGGGTAGAGCGGGGATTGGTGGGTGGAAATGAACAGGATGGATGGGTCATCGTAGAATGCTGCTTCCGTACCGTTGCCGTGATGCACGTCATAATCTACAATAATAATACGCTCGACCCCATACTGCTTCTGAGCATGGCGGGCAGCGATGGCGACGTTACTGAGAAGGCAGAAACCCATGCCGCGATTCGGCTCGGCGTGATGACCCGGTGGGCGAACGGCGGCAATACCGTTTTTCGCTTCGCCCCGCAGCACCGAATCGACTGCCATCGTGACACCGCCTGCCGAAAGTCTGGCGATTTCGTTGGAAGTGGGGCAGGCATAAGTATCAGCGTCGAGCCTGACGGTGCGATCAAATGTGGGGATGGTTTCCAGTAACGCTAAATATTCCGGCGTGTGAATGCTGAGAATCTGCTCGTCGGAAATCGGCTGCGCTTGAAGCGACAGCAGTCGGTTGATTAATCCGGTTTCTTCCAAGCGCCGCCAGACCGCGCGAATCCGCCCGGCATGTTCGGGATGATACGGAAGATCGTGTTCCGGATAACGAGGATGGGTAACGTAAGCCGTCGTCATGACTAGTCCTTCGGACGATGCATATGTACGACAAGAGTTTAGACGAGCCAGCAAACAAAATGCCAAAATCCGCATCATCCGGGAATGCCCAGTTTCATTTCGGACAAAAGAAAAGCAAGAGGTCTGACCCCATGCAGTATGAAAAGCTGGTGCAGTGGGCGCAGGAAGAGTGGAAGACCCGCCACCCCGGACGACCTTATATCACGATCTGGGCAAGCGCAGAATGTGGCAACAAAATCGCGCAGACGCAAATTCACGCCGGACGCAAGCTGCGCGGCAAGGCGCGATACGACGGGTTCGAAGAATTGGACTGCCCCGCTGTTGTGCCGATCAGTGATTATGGATCGCGCGGGAAAAAGATGGTGCTGACGGCAAGCGCGGGCGCGTATGCCTTCAAGTTTTCGGATGGCGGCAAAGAGCCGTTTGAAGTGCTCTATGCAAGCTCATATTTTAGCGACGACGTGCAGGACTTGACGGCAATCGCGCTGGTTCCAGAAGACAAGCTGGATACGTGGGCGGCGTTTGAATTTCTGTGCGCAAGGACGGTGCGTCCGCGCATTCGCCGCCGCCGTGACGTGTACATTATTGGCGGCACGGACGCCTTTTTCGACCCGACAGTAGATTGGGAAGACGTGATCCTGTCGGAAGAACTGAAATCGAAATTGCTGGACGACATGGAAGCGTTTTTCGAGAAGGGCGTGGAGATCTACCGCCAGTTGAAACTGCCGCCGTTCCGTAAGCTGCTGCTGGCGGGGGTTCCCGGCACCGGGAAAACCATGCTGTGCGCGGCGATGGCGAAGCTCGCCATCAAGAAGGGGCGGGTG
>DATGQJ010000637.1:0-5563 GCA_035304265.1 Oceanobacillus sp. | reverse complement strand
AAGAAGTCGAAATACTTGAAGGCGAACAGGATGCTGAGATTGAGCGTGATGCTGACCAGCAAGAGCAGTTTGCGGCTTCGCGGGTTTTCCGTCCGGTGAATCAGGCGGGCGACGGTGTAATCGACGGCGGTGGTGAGCAGGATAATCCAGAGGTATTCGCCGTGTCCGTAGGCGTAAAAGAAATAACTGGCAACCAGAATCCACGCCCAACGCCAGCGATGGGGCAGCACGAAATACACCGGAAAGTAGGCGGCGAAGAACAAAACGAATTCTGGTGATGTGAAGGACATGGTTCCCAGCTAGGCTTCCGCACAAGTGCAGGCATATTGTAATGGGCGACCCCGCAGTTTGAATAGGTAATATTTTGAGTAAGGGAAAGTGATGAGTGATGAGTGATGAGTAAGAGCAGTCAGTAGACAACTTTCCACTTTCATGACACTTTGCGCTCAAAGGCACGAGGAATAACAGCGCCTCGTGAATGGCTTCTCTGATACAGTAGGTAGGATATTCATCACATCACATAAGGAATTGACCTGTGAAACGAGGTTTCTTCGCATTCATTTGTCTGCTGCTGCTTGCTGGCTGTGGAACGGAAGCAACGCCTATCTCGATTACGCTGGTTGCGCCGGAGGACTTGCCCACGCCCATGTTTACCGATCCGGCTCTGCTGGACGGGCAGTACAACTACAATTACTACTGCGGGCATTGTCACGGCTACAACGGCGAGGGACAGCTTGCCTCGACTATTCCACGCGCACGAGAAATGGGCTTGCATCTGGTTCCGCCGCAGGATGCGACAGGGCATACGTGGGAACATCCCGATCAACTGTTGATCCGTGTGATTCAAGACGGTATTCCCAACCCGCTGATGCAGTTCCCGATGCCCGGATTCAAAGACATCCTGACGGAGCAGGAAATCCGCAACATTCTGGCATACATTCGGTTGTGGTGGACAGAGCCACAGCGAGCGCATCAACGGGGCGCGACGCGGCGTTGGGCGGAACTCGAACAGCAGTTCAGTGTGGAATCCACGCCGGAAGGTACTATCAGCCCATGATCCATGTTTGTTACTGTCGTCACGAACGCGCTAAAATTCGTGGCAACTTGCCTCACCCTGAAGGACGTGTTCATGACTAAGCCAATTGGTCTTCAACTTTATACGGTGCGCAATGCCCTCGCAGAAGATTTCGCGGGCACGATAGAACGCATCGCTGAAATCGGTTACACAGCCGTCGAAACGGCGGGCTTTCCCGGCACAACGCCGCAGGAAGCCGCTGCGCTGTTCCAGCAGTTAGGCTTGCAGGTTGCCGGAGCGCATTCCCCGCTGCCGCTAGGCGACAAGCAAAACGAAGTGCTCGAAAACATGGATGCATTAGGCGCGAAATATCTGATTTGCGCATACATGCCGCCGGAGAGCTTCCAGACGTATCACAGTATCGCCTCGATATGCGATCAACTGAACGAAGCTAGCGCGGTGACACGCTCACGCGGAATCACGATGGTTTATCACAATCACTGGTGGGAATACACGCCGGTTGGCGATATGCTGCCTTACCGCTCGATGCTCGACTTCCTCGATCCGGCGGTCAAACTGGAATTAGATGTTTACTGGGCGAAGGTCGGTGGTTGCGATCCCGTCGCCGTGTTGGAAGAACTCGGTGATCGTGTTTCCTTGCTGCACGTGAAAGATGGTTCGGCGGTGCGTGATGACCCGCAGCTTGCGGTAGGCGAAGGTGTGCTGGATTACACGACCATCATTCCCGCTGCAAAACATGCTGAATATATGATCGTTGAACTGGATCGCTGCGCGACGGATATGATGGAAGCCGTTGAAAAGAGTTATGTCTACCTTACTGAACAAGGGTTGGCGCATGGACGCTAAAGTCAACGTCGGGATTATCGGCTGCGGCAATATCTTTCCCGCCTACATCAAGGGCAGCCGTGCCTTCAAAATACTGGATATTGTCGCCTGTGCGGACATCGACCAACAGCGAGCAAAAGACCGCGCCGCCGAGTTCAATGTCCCCAAAGCGTACAGCGTATCCGACCTGATCAATGACCCGGACGTGGATATTGCTGTCAACCTCACGGTGCCGCTGGTACACGCAGAAGTCAGTCTCGCCGCCATCGAAGCGGGTAAGCACATTCACAGCGAGAAGCCGCTTGCGGTGCATCGTGAAGATGGGCTGCGCATCATCGAAGCGGCAAAAGCGCAGGGGGTGTTGGTTGGCTGTGCCCCCGATACTTTCCTCGGCGGTGGCTTACAGACGTGCCGCAAGCTCATTGACGACGGCGCTATCGGAACACCAGTGGCGGCGACGGCGTTCATGGCAGGGCATGGTCCCGAAAGCTGGCATCCGAACCCCGACTTTTTCTATAAGCTCGGTGGCGGACCTCTGTTCGACATGGGACCCTACTACATTACGGCACTGGTTTTCCTGCTCGGCGCGGTGAAACGAGTTGCAGGCTCGGCGCAAATTTCCTTCCCAGAACGCATCGCGACCAGCAAGGAACACTATGGGCGGAAGATTTCGGTAGACGTGCCGACTCACGTTGCAGGCGTGCTCGATTTCGAATCGGGTGTTGTCGGTACGCTCATCATGAGCTTCGATATGTGGGCGCATCATCTCCCGCGCATCGAAATCTACGGCTCGGAGGGGACATTGAGCGTTCCCGACCCCAATACCTTCGGCGGACCTGTGCAGTTGTGGCGCACCGAAACCAAACAGTGGGAAGAAGTGCCGCTGACGCACAGCGCCGACGTGGGACGCGGGATTGGGGTGGCTGATCTGGCGTATGCGATCACCTACAATCGCCCGCATCGTGCCAGCGGCGACCTTGCCTATCACGTGCTGGACGTGATGCACGCGCTGCATGAATCATCGGCTGAAGGGAAACACATTACGCCGACCAGCCGCGTAGAGCGTCCGGCGGCGCTGCCGCTCAACTTGCCTGTTGGCGAGTTGGATCAATAACGATTTGAATCGCAAAGAATCCAAATCCTCAAAGGGAATTGTGGTAGGGGCGAGTCGCTGACTCGCCCTACGCTTTTGGCTAGGTTGTCGTAAGCCACCTCTCTCTATTTGACTCTAATCTCCGTAACGAGGAGAAAAGACGATCATGAATCATGCGGATCACGTGGCTTTACTGCGCGATGGCGTGCCTGAGGCGGGCGGTGTATGGGCGGATTTCGGCTCAGGCAGCGGGGCATTCACGCTGGCGCTGGCAGACCTTATCGGGGCTGACGGCGTGATTTACTCGGTTGACAAGGATCGCGGCGCGTTATCGGCGCAGGAACGTGCAATGCGCTCCCGATTTCCTGATGTGACTGTGCATTATCTGGTCGCGGATTTCACGAAGCCGCTTAACCTGCCGCCGCTGGATGGCATCGTCATGGCGAATTCGCTCCATTTCGTTCGTGAGAAGGATGGCGTGATACAGCGTATCAAAAGTTATCTTCGCCCCGGCGGAAGGCTGCTGATGGTGGAATACAACACGGATCGCGGGAATACGTGGGTTCCCTATCCGTTCTCGTATATGACATGGGAGAAGATGGCGACTCGTAACGGTTTCACGAATACACGTTTGCTTTACCAGTATCCGAGCCGCTTCTTGAACGAGATTTACTCGGCGATGAGTTGGTCATGAAACGGTAGGGCGACTCGCGAGTCGCCCTACAAGTTCGTCTATGCAATCACCCGCACGGGCGTGCCGACGGATGCGAAGTCGAAGAACCACTTTGCCTCGTCTACGGGCAGGTTCACGCAGCCGTGACTCATCGGACGACCAAAGGAGTTATGCCAGTAGGTGCCGTGAATGGCGTAACCCTGATAGAAGTACATCGTCCACGGGACTTGCGGCAGGAAGTAATCGGGTCCGCTCATGTCGTCCGCCGCATACTTCACGTACACTGAGTAATCGCCCAGTACCGTCGGCGTTTCAGGAAGACCCGTCGAGACGATGTGCGAGCGCACCAGTTCGCCGTCTTCATAGGCGTAAATCCGCTGGTTGCTGATCGATACGAGAATCGATCTGCCGCGATTGGTGGGCGCGGGTGGCGCGTCCGCTGCGGTTGGTTCGTAGATGCCCGGCGCAGGGATGGTCAGTTCTTGCCCGACGAACAACAGATCAGGATCGCTGATGTTGTTCATGCTGATGATGTCCTGCATCGACACGTTGTACATCTTCGCGATCAAGCCCAGTTCCTGCCCCGCTTCGACGACGTGTTTGGTGGTTTCGCCGTTGTAATTGTCGCTGGTCAGTTCTTCCGGCGGCTCGATTTCGATCATGGGCAGGGGCAGCACGCCGTCAATCAACTGTCCGGTGGGGTCAACCCGCAGCCAGTCGAGCACGACGGGAATGTCAATCGCGCGTCCGGGACGACCATTGCGTCCGGGGATTGGCTCGATGTTCGCCAGTTCGCTCAGGTAGACCAACCCCGCCTGCGCCTGCGTGAGATCAATCGCATATACAGGATTCACCGACGTGTTCGAGCCGCTGTTCTGTGCGGCTGCAAGCGTCGCTTCCACGTCCAGCGTGACGCCGAGATCGGCAAGCGTGATCGTCCAGCTACGATCCTGATCAACAGCGGTGATCGGGGTGTTCGGGAAACCGTCGCGCAACAGGGTTTCCGCGTCTTCCAAGCGCTCGCCGCCGATGTCGATTCCGGCGACCTGCACGCCCGCCGGAATACGCTCCACGCCGAGAAACAACATCAGCACGAAGACGACCATCGCCAGCACGATTGCCACGCCAAAAACCATCGCGCCGCCGATGATGATCAGGGGCGTTATGGTTTGCTGTTTATTCGATTTGCGGCTGCGCGGGGGCAGCCGTCGCTGTACCTGTGGTGGTATGTACTGAGTTGTCATAGGGTTGATTGAAATGTTTGCATCTCAAAACCCTACGATTCTAGCACACCTGAGCGTCATGAACCTGACGCTTACCCTACGATTGTCGCCTACTACGACGAAACTGAGCGCATTGCGCCGCCGTCTACGCGCAGGCTCGCGCCCGTGATGTACGCCGCCGCTGGAGAGAGCAAGAACGCACCCGCCGCGCCAAACTCGTCAATCGTCCCCAACCGCTTGAGGGGAATTCTGGCGAGGGATCGCTCGCGTGCTTCTTCAAAGGTGATACCCAAATTTTTCGCCGTGTTGTGGTCAAGGGCTGCCACGCGGTCTGTGTCGAGCCTTCCGGGAATGAGATTGTTGACCCGAATACCCTGCGGCGCGAGTTCGTCTGCCAGCGTTTTGACCAGCCCCAACACACCAGCACGCATCACCGTCGAAAGGATGAGCCGTTCGACTGGCTCGGCGATAGACATGGACGTAATCGTGAGGATCGCGCCACCCTGATTCATGTGTGGAAGCGCCGCACGGATCAGGCGGACGGCGCTCATGAGGGTGAGTTCAAATGCCGCCTGCCACTGCTCGTCGGTGAAGTCTTTGAACAACCCCGCTGGCGGACCTCCGGCGTTGACCAACACCGCGTCGATGCTTCCCCATTCCGCCACTGTGCGATCCACCCACGCCTGAATCGACTCGGCATTGCTCATGTCGGC
>DATGQJ010000636.1:0-2573 GCA_035304265.1 Oceanobacillus sp. | reverse complement strand
CGCAAAACCCCGACGTTTACTTTCAGGCGCGGGAAACGGTCAATCCGTTTTATGCCGCCTGCCCGGACATCGTGCAGCAGGCGATGGACAAGTTCGCGCAAATCACCGGACGGCAGTATCAGCTTTACGAATACTATGGCGCACCGGATGCGGATCGCGTGATCGTGCTGATGGGTTCGGGCTGCGAGACCGCGCATGAAACCATTGACTATCTGAACGCACAGGGCGAAAAAGTCGGCGTGTTGAAGGTGCGGTTGTATCGCCCGTTCGATATGCGCCGCTTTGTCGAAGCGCTGCCTGCGACGGTGCAGAAAATCGCAGTTCTGGATCGCACCAAAGAACCCGGCAGCGCGGGCGAACCGTTATACCTCGATGTCGTCACGGCGCTATACGAAGAGAAGGTCGATGGGCAACCACCTGTAGTGGTCGGTGGTCGTTACGGTCTTGCATCCAAAGAATTCACTCCGGCGATGGTCAAGGCAGTGTTCGACAACCTCGCGCAACCCAAGCCGAAAAACCACTTCACCGTCGGCATTTATGACGACGTGACCAACACCAGCCTCGACTACGATCCCGAATTCTCGATTGAACCGGACAACGTGGTTCGCGCGGTATTCTACGGGTTGGGAAGCGACGGTACAGTTGGAGCGAACAAGAACTCGATCAAAATCATCGGCGAAAACACGCCCAACTACGCGCAAGGCTACTTCGTCTACGACTCGAAGAAGTCCGGCTCGTTGACAATCTCCCATCTGCGTTTCGGACCGAACCCGATCCGTTCGCCCTACGCCATCACCAGAGCGAATTTTGTAGCCTGCCACCAGCCAATCTATCTCGATACCCTCGACATGCTGCATCTGGCGATGCCCGGCGGCGTCTTCCTGCTCAACACAGTCTTCGGTCCAGACGAAATCTGGGATCAACTGCCCCGCGCCGTACAGGAACAGATCGTCAACAAAAAGCTGCGCTTCTTCGTCATCGACGCCAACAAAGTGGCAAAAGAAAGCGGCATGGGGAAGCGTATCAACACGGTCATGCAGGTGTGCTTCTTCGCCATCTCCGGCGTGCTGCCCCGTGAAGAGGCAATCGCCGAGATCAAGCGCTCGATTGAGAAGACCTACTACAAGAAGGGTGAAGAAGTCGTCGCCATGAACCTGAAGGCGGTAGACAACACCCTGGGCAACCTGTTTGAAGTACACGTCCCCGATACCATCACCAGCGACATCCCGATGGCTGATCCTGTGCCGGAAAGCGCACCGGAGTTCGTTCGCAACGTCGTCGGTCCCATCCTCGCATGGAAAGGTGACCAGCTACCGGTAAGCGCAATGCCCGTAGACGGCACGTTCCCATCTGGAACGACTCAGTACGAGAAGCGCAATCTCGCGCCGGAAATTCCGGTCTGGGACCCTGAAGTTTGCATCCAGTGTGGCAAATGCGCGATGGTCTGCCCGCACGCCGTTATCCGCATCAAGGCATACGAACCCGCCGCGCTGGAAGGCGCTCCCGAAACGTTCAAATCGGTTCCCGCGCGTGATGCCGAATGGAAAGGCTTGCAATACACCATTCAGGTCTCGCCGGAAGACTGCACAGCTTGCGGCATCTGCGTGGATGTGTGTCCCGCAAGGAACAAATCCATGCTCAACTACAAGGCGCTCAACATGCGTCCTCAACCACCGCTCCGCGAGCAGGAAAAAGCCAACTGGGAATTCTTCCTCAAGCTGCCGGAAACGGATCGCCGCAATATCAAAGTGACCAGCATTCGCCAGCAGCAGGCACAGCAACCGTTGTTCGAGTTCTCGCTGGCGTGCTCCGGCTGTGGCGAGACGCCCTACATCAAGCTGATCACGCAGTTGTTCGGCGATAGAACCATCATCGCCAACGCGACGGGCTGCTCGTCAATCTACGGCGGCAACCTACCCACCACACCGTATACCAAGAATGCCGACGGGCGCGGTCCCGCATGGTCGAACTCGCTGTTTGAAGACAACGCCGAATTCGGGTTCGGCATCCGCGTGGCGCTGGATAAACAGGCGGAACAGGCACGGGAACTACTGAAGGCGCTTTCGGGTGAAGTCGGCGGTGTTCTGGTGAATGCGCTTTTGAATGCTGATCAGAGCGACGAAGCAGGCATTCAGGAACAGCGCGAGCGTGTTGCAACGCTCAAAGAAAAGCTGAAAGCCATCAACACTCCCGATGCACAGCGGCTGTACGAACTGGCAGATGCATTGGTCAAACGCGACGTGTGGATCATCGGCGGCGACGGCTGGGCGTATGACATCGGCTTTGGTGGACTGGATCACGTGCTGGCAAGTGGACGCAACGTCAACATCCTCGTGCTCGACACCGAAGTGTACTCGAACACAGGCGGTCAGATGTCCAAATCCACACCTCGCGCGGCAGTGGCGAAGTTCGCGGCTGGCGGTAAGCCGCTTGGCAAGAAAGACCTCGGCTTGATCGCCATGAGCTACGGCAACGTCTACGTGGCGCGAGTGGCAATGGGCGCGAAAGATGAGCAAACCCTTCGCGCGTTTATCGAAGCGGAAGCATACGACGGACCTTCACTGATTATCGCC
>DATGQJ010000635.1:0-2795 GCA_035304265.1 Oceanobacillus sp. | reverse complement strand
GCTTGAAGGGAAATATGGAGACCCCGTCTCGATGTCCATTGGGTTCACGCCCGATGGCGACTTGAGTATCAATTACCCCGACGAAAACTTCGTCCCCGTTAACGTGAGCGTGCCGGAAGGCGCAGACGGATCAGACAGTACAGAAGGCGTGACCAGCGATACGATTGGCAGCCTGATCGCGGAATACGCGGAATATCCAGAGACGACGATCTACAACGCCGAGCATACACAGGCAATCGCCATTGGCGCGGAGAGCTTTCATATCCTGGACATGCAAACCGGAACGCAAATCCTCGAAATGGAAGTGCCGGGTGGCACATATGGGGCTTTCCCCTCGTTTTCGGCGGATGGTCAGCAGTTGTACATCACCCAGCTTCACAACCCCGACGAGATGAATGCTACTGCTTCTACATTGCACGTCTACAACTTGCCGGATGGCGAGTTTGTCACGAGCTATGAAGTGCTGTCGCCTTTTGTGTGGGTTAGCCCGAACGGTCAGTACGCGGTGCTGTGGATGGCGGAAGAAGAACTGGCGGTGGTCGAACTTGACTCGAACAACTACAGCCAGCCCATTGAGATGTGGGAAGAACCGGAACGCCTCACTAGTTGTCTGAACACTGGACAGGATATGAGCGACGTTGACCTCATCGTGAGCGGACGGCTTGCCCTGATGGACGTGGACTGGTTGCCGGATAGCTCCGGCTTTTTCACCCTGAATTCTTATGGGGGTGAATCCAACGGCGGGGATGGCGCAATCTGTATCTTCAACTACAGCCGCCTGCGCCGCTATTCCCTGAGTTATGAATGAGGAGATAGATGACGGATCGATTGAAATTGTTGTGCGTCCTCGCGCACCCGGACGATGAATCGCTGGGCAACGGCGGCATACTGGCGAAGTATGCCGCTGAGGGCGTGGAAACTTATCTGGTCACTGCGACGCGCGGCGAACGCGGTTGGCAGGGCATCCCGGAAGTCAATCCGGGGTTAGACGAACTCGGCAAAATCCGCGAAGCCGAACTCCATGCTGCCGCGCAGGTATTGGGTATTCGCGAAGTCCACTTCCTAGACTACATCGACGGCGATCTGGATCAGGCGAATCCGGCGGAAGCGGTTGGCAAAATCGTCGCGCACATCCGGCGGATTCAGCCGCAGGTGGTCGTCACCTTTGATCCCTTTGGCGCATACGGACATCCCGATCACATTGCCATCTGCCAGTTCACCACCGCCGCTGTCGTGCAGGCAGTAGACGCGGCATACACGGACGGACTGCCGCCGCACCGTGTCGCCAAGCTGTACTACATGTCCGATACGCAACGCATCTTCGACCTTTACTTCGAGGCGTTTGGACAGATCATCATGCCGGTAGACGGGGTGGAGCGCACAGGTGCAGCATGGGAAGATTGGGCAATCACGACTCGTCCGGACTGTGAAGCACACTGGCAAACGGTGTGGCAAGCGATTACCTGTCACCGCACACAGCTTCCCGGTTATCAGAAACTAACCGAGCTTCCCGAATCCTTCCACCGCGAAGTGTGGGGACATCCCACCTACTATCGCGCTCTCAGCTTCGTCAACGGCGGGCGGAAGACCGAAACGGATTTGTTTGAGGGTTTACGCTAGGAGCGAAAGATGCAGCAGGTTTCCAAACGGGTTCAGGCATTTGGCGAAGCGACGCAAAGGGTGGTTGAGTTCTTTACCGAGTCAACCTATGCTCGTCGCCAGTCTGATCCCGGCATCGCCGATTTCGCCGTCGGCAATCCACACGAGATGCCTTTGACACGCTTTGTCGAGGCGCTTCAAGGGGCAAGCACCCCGCAGAACAAAGACTGGTACGCCTACAAGATGAACGAGCGGTCATCACAGGAAATCGTCGCTGCTTCACTCCGCGAAACCCACCAGCTTGACTTTGATGCCCACCATATTCTGATGACCAACGGTGCGTTCGCCGCGATTGCGGTAGCGCTGAACGCCCTCACCGATCCGGGGGACGAAGTGATCTTCATCAGCCCGCCGTGGTTCTTCTACGAGCCGTTGATTCTGGCGGTGAACGCAACGCCTGTCCGCGTGAAAGTGAATATGGAGAACTTCGATCTCGACATCGACGCGATTGCCGCCGCGATTACCCCCAAGACCCGCGCGATCATCATCAACTCGCCCAACAACCCGACGGGCAAAATCTACACGCCGCAGACCCTCATGCGGCTGGCGGCGGTGCTCACAGAGGCGAGCCAGCGCAACGGACGCACAATCTACCTGCTCTCCGATGAGGCATACCGGCGCATCGTCTATGATGGCGCGACCTTTTACAGTCCGGCGGCGTTCTACCAGAACACCCTGATCCTGTACACCTACGGCAAGACCCTGCTTACGCCCGGTCAGCGGCTCGGTTACATCGCGCTTCCACCCACCATGCCGGACGTTGACGACCTGTGGACAGCGCTGTGGATGGGGCAGATCATGGTCGGGTATGCCTTCCCGAACGCGCTGCTGCAACACGCGCTGCCGGAACTGGAGAAGCTGTCGATTGACGTTGAGCATCTTCAGGAGAAGCGCGACAGGATGGTGACGGCGCTGCGCGGGATGGGTTACGATGTCCACGTGCCGCAAGGGACGTTTTACCTGCTGCCGCGTTCGCCCATCGAGGATGATATGGCGTTTCTGGAACTGCTGGCAAAGGAAGATGTTTTCTGTCTGCCGGGGGTCGTGGTCGAAATGCCCGGTTATTTCCGCATTTCACTCACCGCCAATGACCAGATGATCGAAAAAGCGCTACCCGGTTTCGAGAAGGCGATAAA
>DATGQJ010000634.1:0-2429 GCA_035304265.1 Oceanobacillus sp. | reverse complement strand
CAGGTCTGCCCCGGCGCGTATTCGAGATTTTTCTTCCGTAGGGATTTTCAGCTATGCCCTAGCCGGGAACCGGCTGCCATTCTTGTTTGGCTCTGGCGGCACGGACGGTTTCGGCGGCGTGACTCCATGCAAACCAGTTGGGGAAGGCACGTACCAGACGCGGAGCGCCTTCGATGCGAACGCCCTGACTGTCTACTGCCTCACGATAGCTGATGCGCCCAAGCCACAACTTGAAGAATGTGGCGAGGTCTGCCGTCACCAAGAGATCGATCTCATAGCCGGGATCGGTCAGGCAGATGGTGACATCACACGTGGTGAGGACGAGCCAGAAGCTTTCGGTTTTCGCGCCCCGAAAATCGAACTGGATCACGACCCGATGCTGCGGCAGTTGATCGACGTTGACGCGGTTGTGCATCCACCACATCAGCAAAACCGGATTAAGCTGCTCAGGTGAAGGGTCGCCAAATGCCCATGTTGCGCCCCATACCAGCAGGGCATTGATCACGTCTTGCAGCGCCTTGCCCGCTTGCGTGAGATGGTATTCGGTGGTTTTGCGCCCGGAAGGGTTGAACCGCTTTTCGATAACGCCTGCT
Organism: Oceanobacillus sp.; assembly: GCA_035304265.1. GTDB lineage: Bacteria > Chloroflexota > Anaerolineae > Aggregatilineales > Phototrophicaceae > Flexifilum. The sequence goes on along the minus strand of DATGQJ010000634.1, from coordinate 1,836 downwards.
TCCTGCAACTGGCGCAGGCGTTTCGCCAGCAGCCCGCGTGATATTCCCGGCAATCCGCGTTCCAGATCGTTGAACTGGGTCGTTCCTGTCAGTAGGTCGCGGATGATCAGCAGCGTCCAGCGATCCCCGATGATTTCAAGCGCCTGTGCTATCGGGCAGTATTGACCGTATTTCGACATGCCGCACCCTCCCACAAAACCCTGATCGGTACAGTTTGTGAACTAGTTGGTTGTCAGGGTTCAGTATACGGTGATCTGGAACATATGCCACCAGAGGAGGAAATCATGAAGGTTGTAGATAGAGGACAGGTCAGCCAGAGCGCCGCCGAAGTCTATGAGGAGTTCTTCGTCCCGGCATTGTTTCAGGAATGGACAGACCGGGTCGCGGATGCAGTGCATATCCAAGCGGGGCAGCGGGTTTTGGATGTCGCGTGTGGGACGGGTGTGCTGGCGCGAACGGCTGCCGAGCGTGTTGGCGCAAGCGGATCGGTGGTCGGGCTGGACGTGAATGAGGGAATGCTGGCGGTGGCGGCGAGGAAAACGCCCGACATCGAATGGCGGCATGGCAGGGCAGAAGCCTTGCCCTTCGACGATGAGCGCTTCGACGCGGTGGTGAGCCAGTTCGGGCTGATGTTTTTTGAAGATCGTTCATCTGCCTTGCGCGAGATGATGCGGGTATTACGCCCCGGCGGTCAGCTTGCCGTCGCTGTCTGGGATTCGCTTGACAACATTCATGGCTACGCAGGCTTGGTCGCGCTGTTAGAGCGTCTTTTCGGGGAACAGACCGCGAATGCGTTACGCGCTCCGTTTGCGTTGGGCAACACAATTGAACTGGGAGAGTTGTTTGACGGTGCGGGCGTTCCGCAGGTCGAGATCACGACACTGGACGGAACCGCCCGGTTTCCATCGGCTGAGTCGTGGATATATACCAACGTCAAAGGGTGGGTGTTCGCCGATATGATTGACGACGATGCCTACGCACTGCTGCTCAAAGAAGCAGAACAGGCACTCGCGCCATTCGTCGTTGACGGGGGCAGGGTTGCCTTCCGTACACGCGCCCACATCGTCACGGCTGTAAAGGGATGATCACAGAGGGCGTTCGGCTGAACGCCCTCCGATGACTTTTCAACGCGCAGGCATTTGCACGTAGCGTCCGTCGTTCTTGTTTTTATCGCTTGGACGGATCGCCAGCCCGAAAATCAGCAGTATGACCGCGAACAGGGTTGGAATGCCACCCGCCAGCAGGAAGCCGGTGCGCACCCGATCCCCCGCGCTCCAGACGACATCCATAAACGAGAGTGCCTGCTGTGCGTCCCTTGCTGGAGAACCGCGCGTGATCGCCTCCCGAATGGTGGCTTCAAAGGTGGGGTTGCTCACGACGATGCCGAGCAGCATGACCAACCCCGCCGGAATGAGCAGGATCAAACCCAACCACAAGAGGCGGTTGCGTGCGCCCCTGCAGAGAATCAGTCCATTGGCGAGCCACAATAACAGAGCCAATCCAGCGATGATGAGCACCCCGTAAGTTGCCGTCGTGCGAAGGTTACTCAAGCGCAGCGGAACCCCTTGTATATCAGGCAGTTCGACCTCTTGCTCGACCCTGAACTCCGTTGGCAGCGCCTGCACGATGGCGGGCATACTTTCCGCGACCTGTGAGGCAAGCGTCGCTTCAGAAACGTCGTCCTCACGGCATACTGGCAAGCTGCTGCCCGGCGACAGTGACGATTGACTGCCCTGACATTCCGGCAGCGCCGCCACGTAAGCATTGGCGAATTGGGTTGCGCCTGCGCCCGACAACGCCGTTCGAATCGGCATGAGGTCGAACGTGAAGACGAAC
>DATGQJ010000633.1:0-2571 GCA_035304265.1 Oceanobacillus sp. | reverse complement strand
CAGAATTGCGGAAATGCACAAGGGGAGAAATGCGAACTACTTTTTCAACGGTCACGCCGAATGATATAGTGCGTCGTTTGTCGCTGTCACATAAGTTGCGCAGCACAAAAATCGGCGGGATGGTGATCCCGCCGAATCTGGCTCTTTTTCCACTGTTCACTTTTCCAACCGGAAGTTGGCATTCCTTATCGCAGTCGTCGTTCGCGTCCGTTGTTGCCGAGACGTTTGCGCGGATCGACGGCTGGCTTGCCTGTGATGCTGCCGGTGACGGCGGCGTAAAATTCTTCATCATAGGTGCGGGTTTTCACTACGACAGGCATGGGCACGGCATGACCCATGATGATCGCCTGCTGCTTGGTATCCAACCGTGCCAGCACTTCGCGTAAGCCGGATGCGCCACTGATGCCTGTGAGCACCGCTGCGATGTCCTTTTCGTTATCCAGCAAGGCGGTGACACGGGTTCCGATCTGGCTCATCACTTCCTCGTCGATGCCGCTTGGACGCTGATCGACGATCAGCAGGGTCACGTTGTATTTGCGCATTTCACGGGCGATGATACCGAAAATCGTCTGGTGGGCGATTTTGGGATCGAGGAACTTGTGCGCCTCTTCGATGGTGATCAAAAGCTGCGGCGGTTCCATCGCCGAGTCGCCGAGCGCCTTTTCCATCTGCTCGACGTAGCGTTCGTGAATGCGGCGGGTGAGATAATTCGCCACCAGAATGTACGCTTCCAGCGAATTGCCGTAGCGTCCGAATTCCAGCACGACGCTTTTGTGGTCTGCCAGCATGTTCATGATTTGGGAAACGCTGTCGCCTGTGGATTGCGGCACGAGAAATTCCCAGCGTTCAAACCGCTGGACACGGCGCTGCAATGCCGCCAGCGTTCCGGCGCGGGTGGGCGTGTTCGCCTCGATGTCGTCAATGTCTTCGGCGGTGGCATTGATCAGCCGTCCGATCCAGTTTTTGCCCCAGCGTTTGGAGAGCGTGTGCGCGGCGTCGATCATCGCGTCGGATAAGCCCATGGTTTCGCGGAGCATGGCGATGTCTTCCGGCTCGATTTCGTCATAGCCGAGCTTGACCTCGAAATCATAGGGGGCTTTGCGGCGGCGTGACGATTCGGGATCGAGCGTGCAAATGCTGATCTTTTCCGGGAAAAGCTGCTTGAGACCTTTGGCACGAGGTCCGCGCTCGTCCACGACTTCCCAGCCATAGTCGTTGTGCATGTCGAAGATCAGGCTGACGGCTTGATTCTTGAAGATCGTGCCTGCCAGTAAAAGCCGCGTGAGGAAACTTTTGCCCGTGCCGCTCTTGCCGAAGACGCCAACCGAGCGTTCGACCAGACGGCGGAGATTCAGGTTGATGGTGGTTTCTTCAAGTTCAAGCGGAGAGCCGACGTTAAAGTGAATTTCGTCCTCTGTTCCGAAGACGGCGTTGACCTCTTCAACCGTCGCGTTTTTGACCACCTGAAAGTGACTGGGAATAGTCTTCACAGGTTTTGGAGTAGGGCGGGCTTCGGTCATGTCAATCGAGAGCATCGGCTGCATGTGGATTTTGCCGTATGCCGCCGTCCCGCTGTAGACAGCCCGTAGGAACGGGTCGGCAATGTCCGGCGGATCGCTTTGGATTTCGGGATTGGTGTTATCCAGCACGATGTCGGTGATCATGCAGAAGAAGCGCTTGTTGTCGCCATGCACCACCACGTAGCGACCAACGGCAAGTTCCTCGATGTTTTGACCGCTATCCACTTTGACGACCAGCCCTTTGCTGAGAGAGCCACCGACGACAACGCCAAGCCGATCAATGTCGAAGACGCTGCCATAGACACGGGGGTCGCGAGGGAACATTTGTTCTAGGTCTTCAAAGGGATTTGGTAACGCCATGACTAACTACTCCAGATTGACAGGTGGTGGGGAATTATATCCTGATTATAGCATGAAAGCAGCAGTGGAACGCATCAATATTGACGACTCTAATCGGCTAAACGCGCAGCCGCACATCCCCGGAATCGTGTCCGAACACTCTATCAAGCCAGTCAAAAATCAGGTGATGGGCGAGTCGCAGATTATTCACCTGACAATGACCGTCCGCACCTTCAGCCGCCGTTGTGCGGCGTACTGCCACCGGAACACCGCGTTGTTTCAGATCGTCTGCAACGACAACTGCCTGCCGTTGAAGTTCAGCGCCTTCACCCTCAGCGATCAAGATCATCGTGGGGATGTTGATCCTCGTATAGTCGATCACCTGTGCTGCTTTAATACCTTATCATAGGTGCTTTTGAAATCCATCGTCCCGAACTGCCATGCGTACTTGTCCAAATTGATCGCTGAACTTTCATTGAGGGAACCAACGATTTTCAGGGCGGCGTTGAGTACCCACGACGGTGCTGCTAAAGCTGCTCCCATCTCCTGCTCAAAAAATCTGCCCAGATCGTAAATCGGCGTGGCGGCGATCCAGGCTTTGATGCGTGTGTCGGCAACCACAGCCTGCATGGAAATGTACCCGCCGCCGCTCACACCGTACATGGCGATCTGCTCAGGCTTGACGGTGGCATTTGCTTCCAGCCAATCGAGC
>DATGQJ010000632.1:0-3510 GCA_035304265.1 Oceanobacillus sp. | reverse complement strand
ATTGCTGCTATCAACGTATTGGAAGTAGGCGCTCAGGTACGTGTCCTCAACGACGACCCCGATTCAGAGACGATCACGCTCACGGTGCGGGCAGAGCCGGGACGCAATGGTGCGCCTGCGGCACAGGCTCTGGAAGGTGATTTGCTGATCATCATCGGCGGACCGGAAGAGGTGGATGGTTTGCGTTGGTGGCAGGTCGAAACCGCCGGGGGGACTGAAGGATGGGTAGTTGAAGGATTGGTCAATGCGGATCGTGACGATGCTTATGAGCGCACGCTGCTTGCAGTTTGCCCGGCAGAAGGCGAACGGCTCACCCTTCGGTTTGGCGATTATATTGTGACGACTGGTCTGGACGGGAGCGATCCCTGCGTGTTGGATTATATTAGTGTTTCCGCATGGACAACCTTTTCGCACACGACCTTCGGTTTTGACAACCGGTTTGTCCCCTCTCCTGACGGAGAGTATGTTCTCTATACGGATGGCATGTATGGCGCTGAGGGAAATAGCACCTTGTATCGTTTGAATCGCGATGGCAGCGAACGACTGGCTCTGACTGATAATATGAACGTTTACTGGGCGGCGTGGTCGCCAGATGGACAGCGGATAGCGATTGCGAATGGGCAGCAAATTGCGATGATGCGTCCCGATGGCAGTTCCTATGGCGTGCTGGCGCAAGAGGGTGCCATCTATTCGTGGGTTGGGTGGCTTCCCGACAGCGAAACCATCGTCTACGCAGAGCAAAGCCGCTGGCAAGACCAGATGGGCACAGCTATCGAGTATGCCTTCTACCGCATCAACATTCTTGAGGGTGGGCTGCGTGAGATTCTGCGAACGATGCTGGATATAAGTTCCAATCCTCAAATATCACCGGATGGTTCGACGTTGGCGATAGGCGGTTTGGAGTATAGCCTCATTGACGGGATGAGCGGCAATACACCTGTACAGTTCTACGATGAGGTGCTTGGGGTAGTCATCCAGTTCATCGATCTTGAAACCGACGAACTTGTCGTAGCAAGTGACGAGTTCTTCTATATCACGACATGGCTCCCCAACGGTAGAGGCATTCTCGTTTCGGATAGTTATGTCCTGCCAGCCAACGGCGGTGCCCCATCCGTTATCGAGTTCTCTGACGACTTGCCGGAAGCTTGGAACTTCATCGGCTGGGAAAGTGACACGGTTTTTCTGGGGTATGTTGGCTACGGATTTGAGATTGAACCTGACGATTACGGCATCTGGGCAGTGGATGTAACGACTGGTCAGGTCGAACGCCGGATGTGAGCTTCAGCACCATTCTATCAACCGAGATGGTGTAACCATGAAATCGAAAGTAGGGCGAACCTGCGTGTTCGCCTCTTTGATTTCTACAGCGCCCAAGGAACATTGGACGCACGTTTTTCGAAACCCATATATACTGACGTTTTACCCTGGCGTGCCACACAATGGAGCAACAATGAACCGCCTGATTTCGACCTTCGTGTTAGGTGTCTTGCTGCTGGGAGCGTGGACAGCACGAGCGCAGGAAGACCCAAATTGTGCCGGTGCGCCGATGCCGCGCCTGTCGGTTGGCGCTCAGGCGCGAGTGCTACCGGGAGATGCCAATAATGTTCGGGACAGCGCAAGCCGGAGTGGTGCGCTGGTGGGCAGCATTCCCGGCGGTGGGGTTTTCACCGTCCTTGAAGGTCCTGTGTGCGCCGATGGCTTCAACTGGTGGGGTGTGGAATACAACGGCTTGACCGGATGGACGGTGGAAGGTTCCGGTGCGGACTATTGGGTTGAACCATACACTGCGTCGGTGCCGACGGCGACGCGCACACCAGACCCCTATGTGACGGTAGTGCCGACGCCCCTGTGGGTGAGCGATTTCCAGTCACCCGTTGAGGCGGTGAATGTGTTGGAGATCGGTGCGCGGGTACGGGTGATCAATGATGATCTCAACGCCGATACCATTACGCTCACGGTGCGGGCGCAGCCAACACGCAGCAGTGCGTCAGTAACACAGGCGCACGAAGGCGATTTGCTGACCATTATCGGCGGACCCGAAGAAGCGGATAGTTTGCGTTGGTGGCAGGTGGAAACCGATACGGGCACGCAGGGTTGGGTGGTCGAAGGGCTGACCGATCCCTATACTAACAACGCCTACAGACGCACGCTGCTGGCATTGTGTCCAGCCGAGGGAGAGCGAATTGTCTTCAGCATGATGGACTTCATCGTGACCAGCGCCCCGGATGGCAGCGAGCCGTGTGTGCTGAATCATCTGGTTTTTCCGGGCTGGGTCACATTCCGCACCCCGCGCTACAACTACCCTTTTGCGGTTTCTCCGGATGGTGAATATATCCTGTATGCCGAACAACCTGTACAGAACGAAGACAGTAGGAGCAATTTATATCGTCTCAAATTCGATGGCAGCGAACGGCTCGTTCTGACTCACGATAGCTATGTGGGATCGGCGGCGTGGTCGCCGGATGGACAGCGAATTGCAATTGCGGCAGGATGGGACGTTGGCATCGAGATTTTGAACTGGGACGGTAGTTCACCCTTCGCGCTGGCGCAGATTAGCGACAAGGTATCCTGGGTCGCATGGCTGCCGGATGGACAAACGCTCATCTATGCAACCATTGAGATCACAGAAGATCAGACGGGCAACATCTGGGAGCACGTTTTTTACCGCGTCAACATTTCGGATGGCACTCCTCAGGAAATCTTCCGCACCGACCAATGGTTGAGTTACGCCCCAAATCTCTCGCCGGATGGGACGATGCTGGCGATGATTTTCGAGCCAGCACAGCAGGCTGGCGATTCCCGTACAGCAAAGGTTTTCAACCTCGAAACAGATACTCTGGTATTCGAAGGGGAAATACACAGCGGTGAAATTTTCTGGTCATTAGACGCACAGGCGCTCGTCAGTATTGACCTTAACGTTGAGGGTGACGGAGCGCTGCAAGTGCTGCCGATAAATGGCGATGATGTGGTTGAAGTTGAGTTACCGGGCGCTTTTCCAGAGTTCGCGACGTATGCTGGCTATGCTTTCGTTATTTGGGAAACCGACAGCGTATTTCTTCTTAATCTGCCTATCGTTTACGGTCGTGATATCGGGAGTATACAAACCGATGCCGCCGGTCTCTGGGCAGTCAATGTCGTCACAGGCGAGGTCGAGCACCGGATATAGAGAACGCAAGACAGGTTTGGCTGAAAGCGCAATTAATTTTGGAAAGGGGCAGGTAGAGCAAACCTGTCCCTGTAATTCGTACCGTATATTGTGCGAGAACAGAAGGATGGCGCATGTCAGTAGAAACTCGTTAGACCACACCTTAACGGCTAACTCGTTCCTACTCCTTCGGCACTGCAACCGCCAACGCCTCACCGACGTTACGCACCTGTACCAGTTTCAACCCTTCCGGCGCATCCCCGACATCGCGACGCATCCTGGGGATCATCACCCGCTTGAAACCCATCTTTGATGCTTCGAACAACCGCGCCCCAATCTGTGATACCGCGCGTAACTCACCGCTC
>DATGQJ010000631.1:0-3060 GCA_035304265.1 Oceanobacillus sp. | reverse complement strand
ATAAAGCGCCAGAACGCCCATGCCGACGATGCCAAGAAAAACCGACTTCACCGCTTTGCGTCCGAGATTCCAGATCGCTTGAAGGATGACGGCGACCACCACAGGCTTGATTCCGTAAAGCATGGATTCCGCCGCCGGAGTCGTCCCAAATTGAACGTAGAGCCACGCCAACGCCAGCACGATCAAGACTGCGGGCAAGATAAAACCCAGCCCACCCGCGATTAATCCACGCCACCCTGCACGCACGTAACCGATGTGGATTGCCATTTCCGTCGAATTGGGTCCGGGAATCAGGTTGGTTGCGCCAAGCATGTCCAGAAAATGCTGGTCGGTCAACCACTTGCGGCGCTTCACCACCTCATCGTGAAACATGGCGATGTGTGCTGCGGGACCGCCAAACGCCGTCAACCCCATCCTCAAAAATAGTCGTGCAATTTCCGCAACGCTCGTCCGTTCGTCGGTCTTCATACAAGTCCTCTTTGTGCAGATAGCGATTGTATCGCGTAACAGTATAGGAAAAGCATTCGGCACCCACTATAATAACAACCTACATTAACAGAGAGCGTCGACGTAGAGGACTGCGCAATGAAGCAATACGACATCCTGATTCCGGGGAATTATTCCTGCGACATGATCTTTCGTGATATTGATGGCAAGCCAGAACTTGGAACCAATCTGTACAGCGAGCACTTCAACATCGTGTCGGGTGGTGTCACCAACACCATCGTCGCCCTGCGGCGGCTGGGTATCAATGTTGGCTGGCTTACGGAAGCAGGCAACGACATTTTCAGCCGTTTCATCCTTGAGTATGCCGAAAACGAAGAAGTGGATACATCGCTCATCATTCGTTTGAAAGAATCGACCCGCCGCATCACGGTGGCGCTTTCTTACCCGGAAGACCGCGCATTCGTGAGCTATATTCAGCACAACCCGGATGTGATTGACCTCGTGTTGACCTACGGTGACAAGATCGAATATTCGCACATTCATTTTGCCGAACTGCTGGTTGACCCGCGAATGCCCGATTTGCTGCGCCACTGTAAAGAACGCAACGTCTTCATTTCTTCGGATTGCCAGTACCACGAACACACGCTGAAAGACCCGCTTGTACGTGAAATTATCTCGCTGTTCGATTTGTTCATCCCCAACGCTCAGGAAACGCAGGCGCTTACCGAAACCGAGAATCTTGAAGATGGCGCAAAAGTGCTCAGCGAAATCGTGCCTTATCTGATCGTCAAAGAAGGTGGTGATGGGGCGCACGCTTTTCACGGGGAAACGCACATCTTTCAGGAAGCTCTGGATGTCGAATCGCGTGATACGACTGGCGCAGGCGACGTTTTCAATGCGGGGGTGCTGGCAGCCAAAATCGCCGGACACGATCTCACCACCTGTTTGCGCTGGGGCATCGTCGCTGGTGGGATGGCAACTCAGGGACCCGGCGGAACCGCAACCGCCCCCAACCGTGAAGAACTGCAAAAACGCCTGAGAGAACTTGACGAAGAGGTGGTCACAACCAGCGACGAAACCTGATTTCGTCATAACGAATCAGCGTGTCGTCATGTAATATTGTGAATAACGATAACGCTTGGAAGCTACTGTGAAACCGCACTACGTTGGACACCGTTACGAATTACTGACCGAGATCGGTCATGGTGGCATGGGTACGGTCTATCGCGCCCGTGACCGCATGACTAACACGATTGTCGCGCTCAAACGTTTGAGCATCCCTGCGGATCGATTGACGTTCATGTCGCGTCCATCAACGGGCGACAGCAGCGATTACCGTCTGGCGTTGGCACAGGAATTCAAAACCGCCGCTTCACTGCGCCATCCGAATATCATCACCGTGTACGACTACGGCTTTGACGTGAACGGTGAAGGGGCTGAAACCGTGCGCCAGCCCTTCTTCACGATGGATTTGCTTGAAAACACCCAATCCATCGTCAAAGCGAGTGCGGCGCTCCCACTGGAATCCAAGATCGAGCTGCTGCTTCAAGTGTTGCAGGCGCTTGCTTATTTGCACAGGCGCGGCATCCTTCACCGCGATTTGAAACCGGATAACTTACAGGTCGGCAACGGTCAGGTGAAGGTGCTCGACTTTGGGCTGGCTGTCGCGCGAGACACGCTGCAAGGGCTGGAATTCTCGGAGCATCTCGCTGGAACGATGGAGTACATGGCTCCCGAACTCTTGCTGGATGCCCCACCGAGCGAAGCATCCGACCTGTATGCATTTGGCGTGATCGCCTTCGAGATGTTCGCAGGTCGGCACCCATTCAGCGCCCATAACATCAGTGCGCTGATCAACGAAACCCTTCATAATGTGCCGCCAGACATCAGCCCAGAAGTCGGCACAGCGCTGGCGGCAGTGGTCGCGCAACTGCTGGCGAAACGCCCCGCAGACCGCTTCAAGGATGCAAACGCGGTCTACGATGCCATTTGCGCGGCGGTCAATCGCCCACCGACCATCGAACCGAGCGCGATCCGCGAGAGCTATTTACAGGCGGCGAGCTTCGTCGGGCGTGATTCCGAGTTCGCCCAGCTTGCGGCTGCGCTCGCCAAAATTCTCAACCCCATCGAAGCGCAGGGCAGCGCGTGGCTGGTTGGCGGCGAAAGCGGCGTGGGCAAATCACGCCTGCTCGACGAGCTGCGTACACACGCATTAGTCAGCGGCGCGTTGGTGCTGCGTGGACAAAGCGTGAGCGAAGGCGGATCGCTTTACAACGTCTGGCGCGAGCCGTTACGTCGTTTATGTCTTGAACTGGAACTGACAGACGCCGAGGCAGGCGTCTTGAAGACACTGATACCGGATATTGCCGATTTGTTGGGAAGACCGATTCCCGACGTTCCCGATCTTGAGCCGCAGGTGGCACAGGAACGCCTGCACACGACCATAGAAGCCGTCTTCCGCAAACAGTGTCAGCCGTTTGTGCTCATGCTTGACGATTTGCAATGGGCAAGCAACGAGAGCCTTGCCCTGCTCAACCGGATAACGAAGCTCACCGACGATCAGCCACTGCTCATTATCGCCAGCTATCGTGATGACGAACGCCCTGACCTGAC
>DATGQJ010000630.1:0-2053 GCA_035304265.1 Oceanobacillus sp. | reverse complement strand
CACCGTCAAATGCGGGAAGAGATTGAACTGCTGGAAGACCATCCCGATCTCGCGGCGGATGGCGGCGATGTTGCGCACGTCATGGCTCAGTTCGATGTCGTCAACGATGATCTGTCCTTCCTGATGCTCCTCAAGGCGGTTGATGCAGCGAATGAAGGTCGATTTGCCTGAGCCGGAAGGACCGATGACGACCACGACTTCCTGCGGCATCACTTCCACGTTCACGTCGCGCAGTACGTGAAATTCGCCAAACCACTTGTTGACGTTACGGCAGATGATGATTGGATCGCGGGCAACCTGCCCGTCGGTTGTTTGATTGGTCATGGCGTATCCTTCAAAGTCTATTGCCCATGTTCCTCAAAGAATCGAACCGTTATAGAAGAACTTCTCCCTATCTTATATCCTTCTCGCCGCGCCGCTGCCACTCGACTCAATACGACGGCTGATGTATGCCATCACGTAGCTGAAGATGAAGTAGATAATCGAGATGAAAATATAAGATTCCGCCCACAAGCCGACGTACTCCGCTTGCGCGGTCACGCTCTTGGACACACCGAAGAGGTCGGTGAGACCTACCAGCGCTACCAGCGACGTATCTTTGAACAGGGCGATTGCCTGTCCAACCAACGCCGGAATGACCGCACGCAGCGCCTGTGGCAGCGTGATCAGCATCGTCACCTGCAAATTGCTCAAGCCGAGCGCACGGGCAGCTTCTTCTTGCCCCGGTGGAATTGACTGCAAGCCGCCGCGCACGTTTTCCGCCAGATACGCCGCGCTGAACATAGTCGTGCCGACCATCGCGCGGATGACGTTATCCACGTTGGAAAGACTGGGATCGACCAGCGGCACTAGCAGCATTCCCAGAAACAGCACTGTAATGAACGGCACACCGCGCACAAGCTCGATAAAGATCGTACACACCCATTTCACCAGTGGCAGGGTACTCCGCCGCCCCAATGCCAGCGCAACCCCGATGGGAAACGAGGCGATGATCGATACGACGGTCAGCACCATTGTGAGGACGAAGCCGCCCGCTAACCGCGTGTTGACCACAGGCAGCAGGTTGTCGGCGGTGGATTCACGCATGACTTCGGCGTTGACCGCCGCGCTCACCAACAGCGTCGGTAGAATGAACAGAAGCGCCCACAATAAAGCCGATACCGCAGCGCCAAGTGCTGCATTGCGCGGACTGTACTTGTCACGCCATCTTACGCCCTGCCGCGCCGCGAAAATCCCCACCAGCAGCCAGATGCCGATGATCACAATCGGGCGCATTGCCGGATTTCTGAAGATAAGCGCTCCGATGAGCGCCAGAAACCAGCCCGGCGAGCCTGTGGGTATGTCTGAGGAGTCTCCCTCGGAGAAGTCACGAAGAATGTTGCCGAAATGATCGAAACTGAAGCCCTCGGCAACGGCGGTCTGAACAATGCCAAGCACCACAACCAACACCAGCAGGGGACGACCCCACACGCGGTTCAGGTTCATGCCTGCGAAGAACATCCAGCCAACCCAGACGAACCGCGCCAGTATATTGCCCAGCGCGGCGGCATCCAGCCGTGCCACTCCGTAAAGCAAAAGGAACATCCAGATCAGAAAGATGATCCATAGGACAGGCACGATAGAACGGGCGGCTCCGCGCGAGTTATGCTTCCGGCTGGAGGGGGCAATTTTGCCTACACCCCATCCCGCGCCATAGCCCACCACGACCAGCGCCGACATGGGCACGAGCGCACGCCCCATGAGTTCGAGGAAGGGGGCGAGGCTCAAACGCGCATAGTCTCCGAACGAACGCTGTCCCTGATACTGATTGTTGGTCAGAGACATCATCGGTACGTCAGCGCCGTCGATCTTCGGGCGTGGATCGGTGATGGTGAAATCATCGGTCACACGGACAAATTCGTTACCACCGGTGAGATTACGCTCGATCAGGGGGTAAATTCCGGTCACATCCAGAACCACCACGCTCTCAGCTTCACCTGCGATAGTTTTTCGCAGGACATACCAGCCATCTTCGGGAAGCTGCAACACCAATGGCGGCGAATTCGCATCAATC
>DATGQJ010000629.1:0-3696 GCA_035304265.1 Oceanobacillus sp. | reverse complement strand
CTGACGAGCTTCCCGTTCAATAAGCCTTTGATCATCGCTTCAGCCATCACGCCGCTGCCGATGAAGGCGATGGTGGAGTTTTGAAGTGCCATGTTTTAGCCCTGCCTGCGCTGAAAAGTATCGAAAATTGCTTTTATCTATTCCACGAAAATGCTTCTTGCTGCCACCTCATCAATTCACACTCACCTTTTCGTGGTATGGAAACTCCTGCTCCCACATCCGCGCCGCCGAGTCGATACGGTTCAACTGAACTTCCACGCCGATGCCCGGACCTCTGGGAACGGCAATCGTGCTGTCCGGACGCAGTTTGAACGGTGGTTCGGTGAGGTCGGTGAGGAAATAGCGATCCGTCGCCGAGATGTCGCACGGCAGCGTAACGCCGGGAAGCGACGCAAAAGCGAGATTCGCCGCTCGCCCAATGCCGGTTTCCATCATCCCGCCGATCCATAGAGGGACATTGTTCTCGAAGCAAATACGGTACAGCTTTAGACTTTCGGTGAATCCCCCTACCCGTGAAGGCTTGAGGTTGAGTATCCGGCACGCCCCCAGTTCCAGCGCCAACAGCAGGTCTTCCGCCGAATGAATGCTCTCGTCAAGGCAGATGGGCGTTTTCAGTTGGGGCTGTAACTTGCTGTGCTCGTAAATGTCATTGTACCCAAGCGGCTGTTCCAGCATGAGCAGGTTGAACTCGTCCAGCTTTTTGAGATGCTCGGCATCTTCCAGCGTGTAGGCGCTGTTGGCGTCCAGCATGAGCAGGATACCCGGAAATTTCTCCCGCACCGCCCGTGCCAGTTCCACATCCCAGCCGGGTTGAATCTTCAGCTTGATGCGCCCGTAGCCCTGATCCAAACGCTTCTCGATGACTTCCAACGTCTCTTCGATGGTGGGTTTCATGCCGATGCTCACGCCGACTTTGGCATAACCACGTCCGGCATGTCCCTTGGGCAGATGCGCTGCGAAGGCTTCGGCAAGTGACATGTTGTTCGCTTTTGCCAGCGCATCCCAAACCGCCGATTCGACGCCGTGTTTCGCCAGTGGATGCCCGCGCACCGAACGCAGCATTTCCGGCACTTCGGTGGCGTCCCGAATGGTCTTCCCCACCAGCGCCGGAATCAGAAACTCTTGAAGCACGTGCTGCGCGGTTCCCATCGTTTCATAGCTGTAGCCGGGTCGGATTTCGACGGGACATTCCCCCCAGCCGATAATCCCTTCCTCACTGTGCAGCACGACGATCACAGCAGTTTTGAACGGTTCTTCCCCGAAGCTGGTCTTGAGCCGCTCCACCAGCGGCAGCGCGACGGGATAAAACACAATATCTTTGATAGTAATTGAGCGCATAGTTGAACCTTATTTGGCTAAAGGTCAATTCATCAGATAGGTCTCGAACTGCGGACCATTGTAACTAAGCAGGTAAAATGCGCGATCCCGCCCTTCATACACTTCCCGAATGAAATCAGTCACGACAAAGCCCTGCGCGAGAATCTGCTTGAACATCGTTCGGGTATGCAGCCGCCACGTTCGCGCAAGTTGAGGATTCTTCTTCACCATTGCCGGATAGTCCAATGGTATCTCTAAAAGTGCCAGTGACGAACTGGTCGGCATGGCGGTTTGTTCGGACGGCAGCAACAACCCATCTGCTGTAATCGTCGTCGGGTTCAGGATGGGCGTATTCGCTTCCCGGTAGTGACTCAACGTGAGGTCAACCCGTTTACCAAATAGCCGTTCCTCGACACGCCGCCCTGTCACCCACCACTCCGCCTGCAAACGATCCGACGAACCGAGCGTCGTCAGCCCACCTTCGCTTTCCGTTCCATAGTAGTCCTCGTGGTACTGCGGGCAGATCACGCCGAGTTTGCGGACATTGAGATGCGCGTTGAGTGCCAGCAACGGGTCGAACGTCCACACGATCAACCGAACTCCCTGAGTCATCGCTAAATCACGCTGCGCCAGCTTCAAGCGATAACCAATCTGCTGCCCACGATATTCCGGCAGCACCACCATCCGCTTCGAGACAATCTGGAGGTTCGCCATCGCCGGACGACGCGACTCTTCCATGTTCGTACCCAGAAAACCGACCAATACCCCAACCGGCTTCTCGCCATCGAACGCCGCCAGCACGTGCCCCCCGTGATTCGCCAGCGAGAACAGCATATGCGCCGGAATAACCGATTCAAGATCGTCACCCCAATACACCCGCTGAAGTTCAACCATTGCCTGCATTTCGTTCAACGCCCGCAACGGTCTAATTTCAATATCTGCCATACCACATCACCTGTGTGAATCTAATTCACCCCAGTCCATTACGCTACCGCAGCAAACCGCTATTGAGAAAAACAAGCTGACTTACAAGCTGGTCAAATAACTTTTGGTCGGCGGCGCAGTGTGTAACGAAGCACCTGCCACCCGTAACGCCGTCCACGCATGTAGGTTAAGAGTGTATCTTCAAATCGGCGCGGACGAATGCCGAAATACTGAAACAGATTTCCCAGACGTGCCGTCCGGTTGGTTGCCAGAATATCCATCCACTGCGCGGTGATCAGCGAACGCGGCATAATCCGGGTATAGATCGCCGAGAGCCAGCGCAGCACGTAGGGCGGCACACTAATCACCATACGAGAAACACCGGAGACCCGCATCACCGTGCGAATCAGGTCTTCGAGCGTGATGTATTCCGGACCGCCGATCTCGATGACATTGTCCACGGTGTCGATCAGATTAAGGCTTTCGACCACCGCCGTGACCAGATCGTCAATGTAAATCGGATGCAGCACGACCTCGCCGCGCCCCGGCATCAGAAACATCAGCGGTGTGACGCGAAGCTGCATGGCGATGTGGTTGACGAACGCATCTTCTTCACCGAAAACCAGACCGGAACGGATGATCGTGTAGGCGAGACCGCTGGCGCGAATGGCATCTTCGACCATTCCCTTATAACGCAGAAGCGAATACGCCGACGCAGAAGCGGCTCCCAGATGGCTCACCGTAATGATACGTCCGACCCGTGCAGCGCGTGCCGCCGTGATCAGGTTGCGTGTCCCCTGCAACTCCACCCGTTCAAGATCGCGCGGGCGACCCCACCACTGCGCATTTTCCAGATGGATGATAACGTGGACACCCGTGACTGCGCGAAATAGCACTTCTTCATCAAGAATGCTGCCAACGACGATTTCCGGCGGATTGTCCCAAGGTAAGCGGCGAGTGCGTTGTTCGGTCAGTAACAGGCGAACAGGTCGTCCCTCTGCCATCAATCGTTTTACGAGATGTCTGCCGATAAAACCAGTTCCACCTGTAACCAGAATCATTCCGCCTCCGTCTATTCGATTATAAATGAGCCACCGGGCATTCGCTACGCCTGAACTATCGCAAATGCCCTATATTTGTTATCCTAACGTTATGCTGCTTTCTAACGTCATACAATATAATGTAGGAGAGTACAATAGTAGTGTCGTTTGTGTTTATAGGTATCTCGTCAAATATGAAGTTGTGAAAGCATCAGCCAACCGAATATGATCTCCCCCCTTTTCATTGCCTACCTTCTAGTAACGCTTGTCGGTGCTGGCACGATGGCAGCGCTGACATTTTATGGTTGGTCACGACGCGCTATCCCCGGTGCGCAAACCTTCGCATGGCTGATGGCGGATTTCACGCTGACTTCGCTTTGCTACATCCTGATGGCAATCAGCCAGACGGAAGAGG
>DATGQJ010000628.1:0-4558 GCA_035304265.1 Oceanobacillus sp. | reverse complement strand
GACGAAAGCGCGTTTTCATCTTTAAACAGCAGCGCCAGCGCGTAAGAGCAGGACGCCATCAGCAGCCCGATCAGCACCAGCAACACCATGAGCAGCAGCAGTCCGGTGAGATCGGCACGCATTCCCATGAGGGTTGCCATGCCGAGCAGCAGGGCGCTCTGGACGATCAAGACCACGACATCGCGCAGAATGTATCCAAGAGGCAGGGCGATGCGGCTCACGGGGGTGACGCGCAGGCGTTCAATGTAACCAGACCGTAGCCCTGCGATCACGCCGAAGCCGACGAAGACGCTGCTAAAGAGCGCATTCATCACCAGCAAACCGGGCGTGAAGATGTTATAAGCGCCGCCTTCAGGGATGTTCGCGGTTCCGGTGAGGTTTTCGTAAAGCGGCGCAAACAGCAGCAAGTAACAAATCGGCTGGAACAATCCAAAGATCATCCACACAGGATTGCGCAGAGTGTTGCGCATATTGGCGGCGAACAAGAGCATGGTTTCGCGGAGTAGTTTCATGATTATCTCTTCAGGCAGCATCAGTCTCGCGCAGTGAGCGTCCGGTCATTTTCAGGAATACGTCATCCAGTGAGGGACGATTGAGCGTGATCGTCTGAATAGACAGCGAAGCGCCATCTAAAATACGCAGCACCGAAGGCAGCATTTCCTCACCGCGTTCCACGTAAATGCGTATGCCCTCATCCATGCAGTGAAGTTCTCGAACGAAGGGTTGTGAGCGAAGCAGGGCTTCCGCCTGTGGAACGTCTTCCGGTTGCAGCCCGATCTCGATGGCATCTCCCGCAACCTGCCGTTTGAGCGAGTCCGGTGTACCTTCGGCGACGATGCGACCTTGATCGATAATCGCCAGACGGTCACACAGCGCATCGGCTTCTTCGAGATAGTGGGTTGTCAAAAAGATGGTGGTTCCGCTGTCGCGCAGCTTGCGTACTTCTTCCCACATATGCGCTCGACTTTGCGGGTCAAGCCCGGTGGTCGGCTCGTCCAGAAACAGCAGCATCGGGCGATGTGTCATGCCGAGAGCGATGTCCAAACGCCTGCGCTGCCCACCCGAATAGCTGCTTACCCGACGCTGTGCAAAACTCTCCAGTTGGAGCGCGGCGCTCAGTTCTGCGGCGCGTGCCTGCGCCTGCGTTTTGCTCATGCCGTAGAGTCTGCCCTGCAACGTGATGTTCTCGATGCCGGTAGACAACTCGTCTGCGCCACCTGCTTGACTCACGTAGCCGATGCGCTCACGAACACGGGCAGGCTCGCGCCGCAGGTCATGCCCTGCAACTTTTGCCTGACCTTTGTCCGGTGGGAGCAGGGTGGCGAGCATTCGCATGGTCGTGGACTTGCCCGCGCCGTTGGGTCCCAGAAAGCCGAAGATTTCGCCTTCTTCGACGTGCATACTCACGCCTTGCACGGCTTCGACGGTTCCCTGTCTGGTGCGGAAACTTTTACCGAGATCGTGCGTTTCGATGACTTTCATATTCGCTCCTTCAAACTTCGTTCAAAGTTGATACGTAGAAAATAGTGACCTTGTTCAATGTTTATATACATACGAAAATGTATGTAAATTTTTCAAAAAAAGATGCTGCACTTTCACTCCTAAGTAGAAGCAATCCCATTGATGAAAATATCCGCCATCGCTTCGGCGCGGTCTTTGATTGAAAACAGGGTATTGTCGAGCAGCCACAGCGCCGTCAAGCCATTCTGGAAGCCAAGCATCGCCAGAGCAGCGTCGCGCGGCTTCAGGTCGGCGCGAATTTCGCCCGCTTCAATGCCTCGCTCAATCACGGCGGTGAGCATCTCCACCATCTGGTGTGTGCCTTCGACTTTCTTGCGCAATCCCTCTTCCATTTCGGGGGTGACGGCAGTCTTGAATAAAACCAACTCTTGCACGGCGCAGAACTCCTCATCCTCTTCCATATAAGAGAGCAGACGCACGAATATTTCTCGAAGCACGCCCAGTACACTATCCCCTTCTTCAAGGGTAACCACGATCATCGGGCTTACACGCCCGGATACTTCTGCAACGAGGGTGTTGTACAGGTCGGCTTTGTTATCGAAATGCCAGTAGATCGCCCCTCGTGTCACGCCTGCTTCGCGGGCGATGTCGTCCAGAGTAGTTGCGGCATAGCCATTTTGACTGAATACACGGAGCGCTGCTTCCATGACCTGACGACGAGTTGCAGCCGCTTCTTCTTTAGTCCTACGCATTCTCTCCTCACATCCGTTTTACATACTAACGCGAATGTATATATATGTCAAGCACCTGATCGCACCTTCTATACAGGTGCGATCCCCTCTTGTATAATACCCTGCGCCCACATGGGCAAACAAACGCTAGAAGATATGTGCGGTAGAACTGCCAGTCACCGCGCGACGAGGTATGCATGAGCATTACGCAAGAAGATACACAACCAAAGTCGCCGTTCCAAGATCATCCCATCGAAGCGGCAAAAGAGGTATTCCCGGACGATGAGGAAGCGCGTCCGAGTGGTCCCGGCTGTGGTATGATGGGATTGATTGGTGGGTTGGTACTGTTGGTTTCAATCGCTGTGGTTGCGCTTTCGGCGGCGGCGGGATGGACAGTAGGGCAGCGCGAGGCAAACGTCTATGCGACAGCCACGCAGAACGCTGCCGTGAGTGAACAAATGCTGCATATTCCCACCGACATTGCCAGCGGAAATACGATACTGGTTGACAGGCGCATCGAATATCTGGTGACACACGCCCCCAACGCGCCCGGTCTGGCGGAATACATGCAGACCGCGACGGCGCTCTATATCTCTTTGCAGCCCACCGCAACCCTCACCCCTTCGCCAACCTTTACTCCGACGGAAACGCCAGAAGCATCCGTTGAAATCGTCAGCACCTCGTCGGGGAGCAGCAGCCCATTCGATCCTGCTACTATGCTGCAACAGGCGCGTGCTGCGGTGAGCGCCGCCCAGTGGGCAGATGCGATTGAAATCCTCGAAGCGATCAGTGTGGTTGATCCGAATTACGAAGCGGTGACGGTGCGCCAACTGTTGACCGACGCCATGAACAGCTATGCCCGCCAGCTTTACCAGAGCAATCAGCCTGCGCTTGGCAATACGATTGTGGGAAGAATTCAGGCGCTTGGGCTGCCACTGGCGGAAGGGCTGGCGTATGAGCGCGATGTCGCGGAGCTTTTCTTGAACGCGCGTGCATTAGCGGCGGCGGGCGATCCGCGTGCGGTGAACAGCTTACAGCAGATTATCAATCAGGGCGCGGCAGGACGTTATTACAATCAAGCACGCGAATTGCTTTACGATTATTATGTAAGGCAGGGCGATGCCTACGCCTACGATCCGAATTTCGGCTTCTGTCCGGCGGTGCAGTATTATCAATTCGCAGTGAACATTTTTTCCAGCGGTGTAGCGACGGGCAAATTGCGGAATGCCAACGATATGTGCGCGATGGCAACCCCAACCCCCGATCCGCTGCTGGCTGGATCGCCGGAGCAGCCTATCGCGCCAATCGGCGTACCGGGGCAGTAAGTTCTCTCATAGGGTGCTCATCATGAACTCATTTGTAGTTCAGTCGTCAGCACTAACCTATAGTCAGAAGCAGAACCTGATGAATGGCGTTCGACAGGATACAGGTACGCGATTTAGTGTAAATATCAGGTTCACGGGCACGGGGTTCGAGCAATCGACCCCTTCACAAGCCCATCCCAATAACCGCCTGAAGTGCTCCCCCTCACTTCAGGCGGTTATGATTCTGTGAGGTTGAAAAATGGCTGGCAAATATTACGAAGACCTTGAGGTTGGCATGGTCATCCGCCACGACCTCGGACGCACCATCACCGAGGCGGACAACGTACTTTTTTCCAGCCTGACCATGAACACGCAGCCGCTTCACATCAATGAAGATTTCGCCGCGAAAACCGAGTTTGGGCATCGCATTGCCAACGGCATTTTCACGCTAGGCGTGGTGGTCGGCATCAGCGTGCCGGAACTGACGCATGGTACGATCATCGCCAATCTCGGCTATGAGAATATCAATCATCCACATCCGCTGTTTCACGGCGATACCGTTTACGTCGAGACGGAAATCATCGCCAAGCGGGAGAGTAAATCGCGTCCTGACTGCGGAATCGTCACCATGAAACACATTGGGCGCAACCAGCATGGTACTGTCGTGATCGAAGTCACGCGCTCGGCGTTGTTTCTAAAACGCCCAACCGGAGACACTCATGCCGCCGATTCGTGAACTCCCTGCTGATTACTGCGAAACGCTGCACTACCAATTGACGGACAAACGCACCTTGTTCTGGCTCAATATCGCTGCGCTCCTGCCGCTGCTGCTTGGCGTGGTTTGGATGGCGATCTGGTGGTCGTTTGTGAGCCAATCGCGTCAACCGGATGGGCAAATTGAGATTCCGTGGTGGTTAGGGACGGCAATGGTCTTCATCGTCGTGTTGCCGCTTCACGAGTTGGTACACGGCATTGCCATTCAGTTGTGCGGTCACAGCGCCCGCTACGGTATGAAGCTCAATCTCGGCGTTTTATATGCGACGGCGGATCAAGCGCTGTTTC
>DATGQJ010000627.1:0-2576 GCA_035304265.1 Oceanobacillus sp. | reverse complement strand
TCAGGTGATGTTCTGTTACCTGTTTCCGAATGGGCGTGCCGTACCGCGCATCGCCCGCTGGCTTGTCCTGCCGCTGGCGATCTGGCGACCTTTTATGTGGGGGGTGTTGTACCTGCCCAATCTGTTCGCCAACGTATCCATCACAGCGGAAACCTATGGGCGCGTCCCGCAGGATGACCTCGACATCGGCTTGATGATTCTGCTGCTCGTGGTGGGCATTGGATCGCAGGTCTACCGATACCGCAAACTCTCGACACCCGTACAGCGCCAGCAGGTGAAATGGCTGCTCGTCGGCATGGTCGTTACCATCTCTGTTGTCGGTATCTACATTTTTGTCGTCAACGTGCTTGGTGTGTTTGGCGCGACTGGGGAGAACAGCTTTTTCGCCGTCGCCGCTGCACGCCTGATGCGGCAGATCGCGCTGCTGGCGCTGCCGCTGGCGCTTGGCATTTCGGTGCTGCGCTACCGCCTGTGGGACATCGATTTCATCATCAATCGCGGTCTGGTCTACGGTGGGCTGACGCTGGTCTACATCGTGACGGTGATCACTTTCCAGCAGATTGCGGCAGCGCTCACGGGCGGGCAGCAGTCAAGCCTTGCCGTGGCAGTCTCAACTGCGTTGATCGCCGCGCTTTTTCAACCGATTCGGCGGGTTTTGCAGCGTGCGGTTGACCGCCGCTTCTATCCGCTGCGTCTCAATCTGGAGGAGCTTTCAAAGCCCACCACCGTGATGATTCGCAATCCGGGCGTATATGCGGGGATGCAGGTTGGCTCCTACGAAGTCACGGAATTGATCGGCAGAGGCGGCATGGGTGAGATTTACAAAGGACGCCATCCCGGTCTGGATCGCACCGTCGCCATCAAAATTCTGCCGGAGAGCCGCGCCAACAATGACGAGTTCCGCGCCCGATTTGAACGGGAAGCACGGTTGGTCGCGTCGATGCGCCATCCTAACATTGTGAACGTGTTCGACTTCGGCGCGACGGAAGATATGTACTACATGGTCATGGAGTTCATTCAGGGGCAGGAACTTCGCGACTTCATGCGTCAGAGTGGACGCTTGCCGCTGGCGGAAGCCTATCCCTTCGTGCGCGATATTGCCGCCGCGCTCGACTACGCGCACGATCAGGGACTTGTCCACCGTGACGTGAAGCCGTCGAACGTCATGCTGCAAAAAGCGACGACGAATGCAAATAGCGGGATGTATACCGCGATTCTGATGGATTTCGGCATCGCCAAAATTCTGGGTGGCGACAGCGGGCTAACCCAATCGGGCACGATGGGCACGCTGGATTACATGGCTCCTGAGCAGATCATCGCATCCCGCGAAGTTGATCATCGTGCCGACATTTATGCGCTTGGTGTGCTCACCTTCGAGATGCTGACGGGCGAACTGCCGTTCAAAGGGGACAACGCGGGACAGATTCTCATGGGACATTTGCAGATGCAGCCGCCGAACCCGCGCGATTTAGTGCCTGATCTGTCGCCTGCCGTTGCTACCGCGATTTTGCGGGCGATGGCAAAGAAGCCTGAAGAGCGTTTCCAGAGGGCGGGACAGTTCGCCGCAGAACTTACTGCGTCTCGTTCGCTTGCGTGAATCCGCAGCAATTCAGCTTGAGCGATCAAACCTGCAAAAGCCGCTGGTTGAGGGGAATAGGCGAGTTGTTCCCCTTTTGCTTTACCTGTGGTCTCCTTTTCGTCGAGTCGTCGTGACCAGCGCTCCAAAATGAATATTGTCACCAAATGCAGGTTCTAACAATTACGCTCTAATGCGCTGTCTTCGTCTCGTTAGAACTCGTCAATATTGCGAATTCTGAGGGCTTCGTTCTTGAGAGCAAGTAGCTCATTGTGTTTGTGCAAAGCTGGTTTGATGATTTGGCGTTCCATGCGTTCGATGAGCGTTTCCTTTGAGTCGTATACGAGCACATCACCCAACGGTACTTACGCTGCAAATCCACAAACATCGCAAATGGTTCTTCGCCTTTCTGAAGGATGGGCACAAATGGAACCATATAATCCGGTACAGTCGCTTGTAGCTCAAGCGGATTCGAACGTGGGTTAGAAATGTCAGTAATGACGAATAACGCCATGCCAGCCAGAATTTTGATTGTTTCGGTGAAGTCTCTCTCTGTCGCGCGTTCAAAATCGAAGATGATGGGTAAGAAACCTTTCTCACGTAGTTTGTCACGTAGTGCATAAAGGATTTCAGTCCGTCCCTCTGAAAAACGTCCAAGTATTAGGACCGCCTTTTCGCCTATTGTGTGAATAACATCGCGCAACTTCTGATTATGAATGAGAAGGTAGATGAATTGCGCCACTTCAAGATTGTCCACCGTAATCTCTGGCTCACCTTCGTCCGTAATGATCAAATTTGACTGAACGGTTTGATCGTCTGTAATCACCTTCCATGCGGAAATACCGAATATGCTGCATTAGGACAGGTTCGCAGCAGCTAAATTTGTAGATACAAGGTTTGCCCCTTTCAAGGATGCCTCACCCAAATCTGCCTCGGTCAGATTCGCCCTGTTCAGGTTTGCCTCGAACAGGTCTGCCCCGCGCAGGTTTGCTTGGAATAG
>DATGQJ010000626.1:0-2843 GCA_035304265.1 Oceanobacillus sp. | reverse complement strand
CGAGCACGGGTTCGCGCCGTTCCCACCATGTCCGACGACTTTTCGACGCCGAGTACCAACGCCGTTTCCACCATGCCGGACGCGACGGCGAGATAACCCGTCCGCAATGCTGCGCCGCCGGACGCTTCCGCCGCTTCGATGGTGAATGCCTCGATTCCGCCTAGTCCGGCGAAATCGGCAATTAACGCGCCCAACTGTGATTGGCTGCTGATGGTCGCGCCATAAGCATTGCCGACGTAAAGCGCATCTACCTGCGAAATTCCCGCGTCACTCAATGCGGTGTGAATCGCCTCTGCTGCCAGCGAGCGCAGGCTGGCGTTCCAGTGTTCTCCAACGGGCGTCTGCCCGATTCCTATAATTGCCACCTCGCGCATAATCTCAGTCCTTTAGTAGCCCGCGATAGCGGACGTATGTCGCATAGTCAATCTGGGTACGGCGGTTGATGTAGTCCATCGTCTTGGGCGCACGGTTCTGCACTTCTTTGATTCGCTCGGTCACGACCAGATCGAACGAGTCCGAACCCGCGCCGCTGCCGTAGCTGACCATCAGAATGCGGTCTCCGGGCTGCGCCACGTCGAGGATCGCGGTCAAGCCCAACATGCACGAACCCGAATAGACGTTGCCCACTTTATCCGCCAGCAAGCCTGTCTTGATCTGTTCCTCTTTGAAGCCGAGGATTTGCGCGGCTCGCTGCGGAAATTTGACGTTTGGCTGGTGGAAAACCGCATGAGTGTAATCTTCGGCTGTTGTGCCCATCATCTGCATGAGAGTACGCGCCGACGTTACCGTGTGATTGAAGTAAGCAGGTTCGCCTGTGAAGCGCTCACCATGTGAGGGGTAGCTTTCGTCGGCACGACGCCAGAAGTCAGGCGTATCGGTGACGAAGCTGTAGCTACCTTGATAAACGGCAACCGCTTCTTCGCCGGGACCGATGATGAATGCCGCACCGCCCGACGCCGCCGTGTATTCGAGCGCGTCACCGGGGCGAGACTGTGCCGTATCCATGCCGATGCTCAGGGTATACGCGCCCATGCCGCTGCCGACGATGCCAATCGAGGCTTGCACCGCTTCGGTTCCGGCTTTGCAGGCAAACTCCCAGTCCGCCGCCTGAATATTCGGCGACGCGCCGATGCTCTCCGCGACAATTGTGCTGGTGGGCTTCACGGCATAAGGATGGCTTTCGCTGCCGATCCAGACCGCGCGTAAGGCTTTCGGGTCGATGCCCGCGCGGGCAATGGCGTTCCGCGCCGCTTCGATGGACATGGTGGTGACATCTTCATCGGGACCCGCCACTGCTTTTTCGGTCACGGGCGACCCGCTGAGTCCACCCGTCCACAGGCGGGCGACTTCCGCACCGGGAAGACGGTAACGCGGCACGTATGCGCCGTAGCCGACGATGCCGACCTTGCGGTCAGAGCGCATCAGCAGCGAGTCGGGGATGGGTTGGTTTCCGTTCAACATTTCAATTTCCTCTGAGTGCTTGCACGATCTCACGCGCACGTTCGGGGCGGATGTTGTTCTCTTCAATCATTTGCTGGACGACCTTCGCGACCATTTCCGGCGTTGCGCCTGCTGCAACTGCTATCTGACGGGCGTGCATTCGCATGTGTCCGTGTTGAATGCCTTCGGTAGCAAGCGCTCGTATTGCGGCGAGGTTTTGCGCCAGCCCGACAGCGACGATGATCTCCGCAAGTTGCCGCGCCGACTGAATGCCAAGAATCTTCAACGCTACCTGTGCCGTCGGATGCACCCGCGTCGCACCGCCGACGATACCGACGGCAAGCGGCATTTCGAGTGAGCCGCGTAGATTGCCCTGTTCGTCCTGCCACCAGTGGGAAAGGCTGGTGTACTGTCCATTACGCGCGGCGTAGGCGTGTGCGCCCGCTTCTACCGCACGCCAGTCGTTGCCAGTGGCGATGACTACCGCATCCACGCCGTTCATGATGCCTTTGTTGTGTGTGGCGGCGCGATAGGGATCAGCCTCGGCAAATGCGCCCGCCTCGACAATCGCTTTGACAACATCCGTGCCTTTGAGGGTTTCGGTTTCCAGTTCGGAAGCGGGAATCATGCCTTCGGCGCGTGCCTTGCGCTGGTCGGTGAGGTTGCTCAGGATGCGCAGGTTGGCGCGTCCACCCGTGATTTGCTCGATCATCGGCGCAAGGTGTTCGACGGCGGTGTTGATGGCGTTCGCGCCCATTGCGTCGCGGGTGTCGTAGAGCAGGTGGACGATGAGCATGTGTCCGGCGGGTGTGTTCATCAACGGACGCACTTGAATGTCTTTCGCGCCGCCGCCGCTTTTGACGATGCTGCCGCCGATGCGGTTGACTTCCTCGATGAGCGCCGCCCGCTGTGCCATGATCGCGCCTGCCGCCACGTACACGTCGGGGATGTCCATCATTTGAATCTGCCCGATCATAATGGGTTCATCTGAGGACGTGACGAAGCCGCCGCCAGCGCGAAACAGTTTTGCCGCGTTGCTGACCGCCGCGACGACAGATGGTTCCTCGATCACCATCGGGATCAGGAAATCCATGTTGTTGATGAGAAAATTGGTGGCGATGCCTAATGGCAGGGCGTAAACACCGACGGCGTTCTCGATCATATGATCGGCTTGCGCTGCTGTTAGCCCGCCAACGCCAAGGAGGGCGGATTGCTCGGCAACGTCTAGATTTGCCCAGCGCGAAACGACGGCGGCACGTTCAGCAAGTGTGCGTTTGTAGAAACCGGGTATACGTGATGTGTGCTCTTGTGTCATAGCTTTACTCTACTGGATGGTGGCTATCAAAATCTATCAGGTTGTGAAAACAGGAACAAAGCATTGAGGGAAGAATACTCTCTTGAGG
>DATGQJ010000625.1:0-3627 GCA_035304265.1 Oceanobacillus sp. | reverse complement strand
GCCAAACCATAGCGACGACGCCAGCAGGTGCAGCCAGTCGTTGACGACAGCAACAGGTACATCTTGCGCGGCGCTGGCGTGGCTGTTCATGGCATGTACCAGCAGCATTGCCGCGCCGCAAATGAGCGCAACCCACAATAGACGCTCATTACTCCGGCTCAAGAGGAGCGCACCGCCGATCACCAACCAGAGCGCGACACGAGTCAGCCAGAGCAGTCCAAAGTTAGTAGAGGTAGTGATTTGCAAAGCTGCTTCGACGCTCAGACTCTCCGCCGCCGTCGCCGTCTGCATGGCGAGGATCAGCGCCAGCGCAATCCCCACCATCACCCACCCGACGCCTGTGAGCACGCGCAGGCGGCGAGCATTCATCGGCTTCCAGACGAACAGCCAGAAGCCAATGCCGCCGATCAAAAGCGATGCGCTGGCGAGATTGATCCAGCGCACAACCACGTTTTCAACCGGCGCACTCTCATTTACCACTGCGCCTGCTGCGCTGTCGGGCGCGGCAACGCCAATGCTGAAGGCATAACTTCCCTGCGTCACGTGTCCGTCGGCGGAAGACAGCGCCCGCCATGAAACCGTGTATACACCGTCAGGTAAATCGCCGGGGTGCAGCACCATCTGGTAGGGGTCGACAGGATCAACGGCGCTGGGTGGGGTCGCCACTGTCGTCCCGTTGGCATCGAGCAGCGTGATCCGGCTGAACTGCGGTTCAAGCGGCTCGGTGAACCACAGGCGAATTTCCGACGGCGCTTCATTCAGGCTGGCATTGGCAAATGGCTCCGAGCGGGAAAGGTTGGCGTGTGCCGCTGTTGGCACTGCCATCATCAACAGGAAGGCGAAAGCGGCACACCCGATCAACCGACGGAACACGACTATCCTTCCTGCAAGGCGGCGATCTGTGCTTCAAGCGTGGCAATCCGCGCCTCAAGCGCCGCGATCAACGCTTCCGTATCGGACGGCACAGCAGGGAACAGAATGTCGCTCAACGGCTCGACGGTGCTAAACTCGCCGTCTGCCGACGAGAACACCTCGTCCACTTCGGTGTCGCCAATTGTGCCAAACACGCGGAAGGTATAGTCGCCCGGCAGCGTGGGAATCAGAGTGGCGGTGTAGTGTCCGGCTTCCCCACGAACGGGTTCGAGTCTCAGCGTTATCGACTGATCACCAAAGCTCACTTCGGCGCTGAGTTCGACCACAATATCTTCCGGGAATGGCTCGTCGTGTGCATCATGCAGACTAAGCGATACTTCGGGTCCGTTCAACTGTCCGGCATAAGCAGGCTCGACCCGCCAGCCAAACGAAATCGAATATTCCCCGACCTCCCGATGTTCGTGCGCCAGAACAGGCGTCGCAAGCGCCAGCAGCGCAACCACGAACCATCGAATCACAGTTTTGAATTGCATCTTTGTCCCTCATCAACAATACTCAGACGAAAATCGTCTGCCGATTCCCGTTGCTCGTGTGAAAAATCGCAAAAACGGTTCAGTTTGGATGTGTAGATATGCGCTTAGCCGCGTTTCGACAGGCGAGCGCCCAACCACCAACCCCCGACTGCCGCTGCTAGCCCCAACCCGACAATAAGGATGATCTGCAACGGCGACGACTCCGGTTCGGGGATGATCGGCGCTTCCTCTCGTGTGATGGACAGGGTTGGAACGGCTGTACCTGCGGCGGGCTGTTGTACGGTGATGGTGATACCAGCGGGCATTCCTATATCCATGTGGTCGGTATCGCCCATGCTGGCACACAATTGATAGGTTCCCGGCTCAAGGTCTATCACGCCGGAATCCTGATAGAGCATTCCCATCAAGCGTCCATTCACCCACAAGTGCCAGTGTGCCCCCGCCGATTCGATGTCGAAATTCTCAGTCGCTACCGAAACGACGATTTCACTTCCATAAACGGTTTCGCCATCCGTCGGCGTCACGAACCGGATAGAAGGCGCATCTTCGCCAGTCGGCATCGGACGATCAGCCGGAAGCAGCGCGGCACACTCTTCAATCACGGACGGAGTTTGGGCATAAACCGGAAAAACGGCGACAAGCAACAATAAACAGACTGAAATCAGAAGTTTGCGTTCAGGCATTCTCACATTTCCAACTAGGGATAGTAACTGAGAGTGATGAGCAAGGCTATCAGCGTACAGCTTGCTGCACTCATCACTCATGACTTTCCACTTTTCGCTTAAAACAGCCAGATTAAATCAAACTTCCACAGGAATTGCAAACGGGGCAACCAGAAAGCTCAAGCCAACGCCAATCGCGCCTGCCATCACCGGCACGCCGAGCCACATATGAACCGCCCACCACAATCCACGCGGCTCCGTCAGCGTCAACGCCGCGAACACCAGCAGCGTGAGGACAAAGGGCACAGCGAAGGCGAACAACCGCAGCGCCGCCAGACGCTCAACCGAAGGCTTCCAGAGTAAAACGAGGAAATCAGCGAACAGTCCCGCGACAGCGGCGGCAACGATGGTCAGCCAGTACGAACTGGCGAACTCGAAGCGCATCAGCACCATGGCAATTGCATTGGTCGTGAAGAGGAAGGTGATCGCGCCAAAAGGAAGCTGCCAGCGCCGCAGCGCGAACAACAGCACGCCCATCATAATCGCCGACGGGTACAGCAGATAGGAGATACCGGTCACATTCGCGAAGTAGAAATTGCCCGATGGTGGCGCTCCGGTCAGCACATCAGGGTTGCCAAAAATGTTGGAATATTGCGTAAAGAAGGTGAAGAACGAGAACAACATCCCCAGCGAGATGACCGCCGGAAGCAGTGAACGCCATCCCTCGCCCGACTTGCGCACCCACGCAGCACGAAGCGGTCCACTGATGAAGAGAATCGCCCCGGACGCGAGTAGCAGATGGGTTGGGCTGAAAAGTGCCTCAGCATTCTGCTCGACACCAAAAATCTCGTGCCACAGCATGTCACCAATGCCGCCAAAGAAGAACAATATCACGCCGATCAGCGACAGAAAATACCCTTGCGGCAGCGCCCGCGTGAAGCTGTACCCCTTCGATACGTTGCGAAACTGCGTGTAGCCGATCAACCCTGCGACGGCGAAGTATCCGGTATACAACACGCCATGCCATGGGGTGAAGAAGGTTTCGAGTTCCGCGACATGGTTGTGCGCCCAACCGTCCAGAAACAGACCAACCATGAACCACAGCGACACGACGATTGAAGCGAAGTCGAAGCGCAGGCTTCCAGCCGGATAGCTGCTCGACCCTTTGAGTTCGGACTCACGTTCACGTACTCCAAGCGCGTGCGTAGCCACAGGTTTCCTCCTCAACACTTCAGGTAAAATGCGTCGATTGGACGCTTGCTGTTCTCAACGATGTGATATACGATGATAGATAAGTCACATCATATTTCATTTCTCAGGAGTGTCAACCAGCACTTGTGAGGACGTGTTACATACTGAACAGGTGTCCATTTTGAGGGAAAACAATGCAGAAGGTTGACCGAAGGATTGAGCGCACCGAGCAGCTTCTGAAAGACGCGCTTGTGTCTTTGATACTGGAAAAAGGCTACGAAGCAGTGACGATCAAGGACATCACCGAACGCGCCAACGTCGCTTACGTGACCTTCTTCCGGCATTACAAAGAAAAGGATGAACTGCTG
>DATGQJ010000624.1:0-3781 GCA_035304265.1 Oceanobacillus sp. | reverse complement strand
GGGTTTAGTCTACCGCGTTTTTTGCCGCCCTGCCCATAAAACATTTAACGAACGCGCGGGGTGATGTTAAAATACGACTATTGCTGAAATGAGAGGGGAGAGGAAAATGAGTACGTTCGTAGGCATTTTGCTGGTTGTGGTTGCAGCATCCACCATTGTTGGCGTGTTGTACGTCGTCATGCGCGAGCAGCACGTCCACGAGGAATACTACATTCCGCCGCAGAAACCAGCAGGTCAACCCGCTGAAGTTTCATCCAACGACGAAACCACCGTCGTCGAAAAGCCGGATACACAAGCATAAATTTAAAATTAAGAGACGTGGGGCGTTCAGGTTTCTCGCCCGTAAGGTATCGAGAAATCTGACGTCTGTTCTCGCTTGGAATTATGAATTCACATTTGTGAAAATAAAAAATCTACGCTCTATTTCAGTATTCTGGTGTAATTTGTTATAGTACCATAGTCATTATTGTCACATCACAGGCAAGCCAACGTATGACACTCAACGATATTGTGACACTACTCAAAGAGGGTTTAGATCACCAGTTCTTCAATCTGGAATATACGGTGTGGACACCCGGACTTAGTGAGAGTGACCGCGCCACCGGATCGGAGTTGCACTGGGAGATGAATGACCCAACCGAAGACTTCCGCAGCAGAATCAGCGATCTCTACGGAAGCGTTCTCCAGACCCTCGTCAGACATAACCTGTTTAGCGACATCGACGGCAACTGGTATCGCATCAACCCGTCGGTAGTAGAAACCATCTACCAGCAACTCAACGCGCGGCGCTAGCCGCATCCACCCCCAACACGGAACATTCGCTCGATACCGGTTCCATGTATAATCGAACCGGGATGTACCTATGCATCAACCTATCGAGCGAATGATCTTCTCGCACGCTATCGTGCAGACATATACACGGGAAAAACCATGATAGATCGCATGATGATTTTCGGCTTGATCGCGTCTGTCGGGGCGTTGATTTTTATCGTGGAACTGGTGCGTCAGCGTAAGCTGCGCGAGGATTATTCGCTGCTGTGGCTGGCAACGGCGATTGTGCTGATTATCCTCAGTCTGTCACGTCCGCTGCTTGATCAGATTGCCGCGCTGCTCGGCGTGACCACCTATCCACCGGCGGCATTGTTCCTCGTCGCCATCATCTTCCTGTTGTTCATCCTGCTTCACTTCTCCACCGTCATCACCCGATTATCGCGGGAAAACAAAGAGATCGCGCAGGAAATGGCGATTCTGCGTTGGGAACTAAACCAGACCAGGAAAGCGCTGATGTCATCGGGTGAGGACAATACGGGCAGCGATCAGCACCGCCAACAGCACCGCGCCGAAGAGTGATACCGCCCAGTATTTATTCCGAAGCGGGTTGATGTCCTCGCCAAGCAGGGCGTCGGGGATTTCCGGGTGCGTGCGGGGGATGTAATAAGGCGCGATGAACCACGCCAGCGCCGCTCCACCCACCGCGCCGCCGAGATGCGCCCAGTTATCCACCCGGATTGGGCTGCCACCAAATCCGGTGAGAACGCCAAATGCGAAGTTGATGAACATGAACATGATCACGCTGCGCATCTGTGCCTGTCCTCGCACCCCAAGCAGCCTGCGGTGCTGGTACAGGTAAACCAGTTCTGCGCCGAGTACCGCGAACACCGCGCCGCTTGCGCCCACTGAATAGGTGCGTGGATCGCCGAGCACGGCGCTGGCAATCGACCCCGCCAACCCGCCGAGAAAATAGATCAGCGCGAAGCGCACGTGTCCAAACAAGCGCTCCACTGAAGTTCCAACCTGATACAGAATGTAGCAGTTGAAGATCAGGTGCAGGCTGTTGTCCAGCGCGAGGTTGCCGTATATTCCGTAAATACTCGCGTGCAGAAACATCGACGTGAACAGGCGGTAGAACTGCCCGTTCAACACCACATCCGCCTGATGATTTGCGCCGAAGAGGAAAAACTGCTCGTCCAGCGCTGGCGAAAGCGCCCGGATGATGAAGACGCCAATGTTGATCGCCAGTATCGCATAGGTGACGTTTGGACGCACCGACGGAATGTGCAGCGTTACCGGATGCCGCTGTTGCTGCGGTGGTGCTTCGTCGGGATTGGGTGGCTCCGGTTGTTGTTCCAGCGGATGCGTGCGTGGTTTCTCCGGCGGGGGATCATTGAGCATGAAGCATTGCTTTCGTATAATTGGGTGAATTGTGTACTTGAGGTGGATTATGCCAGCTTACGATTATCGCTGCAATTCGTGCAAACGAAGGGTTTCGATATTCTATAAAACCTATAAGGATTACGATGCCGCGAGCGCAACCGGGCATATCTGCCCTAACTGTGGCAGCACCGACTTGACGCGCTTGATCAGTCGGGTGGCGGTACAGCGTCCGAGTCGCAACTACGCCAATATGTCGTCCGATGAAATGCTGTCCGTATTGGAAGGTGGCGATACCCGTGAAGTCGGTCAGATGATGCACCAGCTTGGGCAAGATGAGGGCTTGAACGATCCGGTGATGCAGGAAGTCGCCGGACGCTTGATGAAGGGCGAAGACCCAGAACGAATCGAGCGCGACCTTGAGGCGCAGGGCGTTGATCTTGGCGACGATGGCGGCGGTGGTGGCTTGGGCGCGGGAGATGATGATTTTTAGGGCGGCTCGCAAACCGCCCTTTTCTTTGTAACTATGCGCCGCCGAGATATGCCTTGAGTTCGGCGTCGGTGTAAAAGAAGTAGGCGACTAATCCGTAAAAGACCGCCTGCAAAATGGCGCTCATACCGCCACCTGCAAGCATCCACACGATCTCTGCGACCAATCCTAAAACGGCAACGCCAACGGTTCCCATTCGCGCCCATGATTGTCGCGTGAACAAGCCAAAGGCGACGACGAGTGAGGCGACTCCACTCACCAGCATCAAAATACCGCCAATGGTAATCAGCGCGTTCGAGATAAGCGCCCCGCCGAAAATCACTGGCAAACCAGCCAGAAGCGATAACACCCCGCCAATTGCCATCACGATAGCGACGATTTGTACGATCTGCTTGCGGTCTACACCGGGTAAAAGAGGTTGCTGCATGGTGTCCCCTCCTCAGGTTGAGCTATCATGCAGCATAGCATCGGTTCGATTACAGCGCAATCACGGCGAAGCCTCATCAGTCACGGGTGTGAGCACGTACACATCCACGTAACCCGCCCAGTGCTGGTAATCCTCGTCGCTGTAACCGAGATCGATCCACATCCCGCCTCTGCGCGGCGGCGCGGTATCTGCCACCAGTCCTATGCCATAACCTTCGATATAGACTTCCGTGCCGAAGGGCAGCACGCTGGTATCCGCCGCGACGATCCCATGTTGCAGCGTTCTTCCGGTAGCGGTCACGTTGTCACCACCAAGCGCCGCTGGATGGTAGCTGGTCGCATACAGACGCAGCACCCGCCAGTACGAACGCGGACCCTGTGGCGTTTCCACGGTTCGTATTACGACGTTGGTTCCATGGGTGATGATCCGGTCTGTGGGCGGGCGAATCACGGCGACATCATCGGTAGAACGCGAGACCTCGACGCCATCCTCATAACGCACGCGGGTGATGATTCGCTGAAGCCCGGCTTGCCCCTCTTGTGTCACGACTTGCTGATCCAACTCAAGCGTGTCGTCTGCCTGATAGACTGTCTCAAACGGGATAGGTTCGGTTTCGGTGATGACTTCTTCTTTCACCCGCACCACGCGCACCTGCATGTCCGGCTGCAAAGGCTCGTCTTCGTCGGGAATGGTGTAGTCCAAGCCCATCAACG
>DATGQJ010000623.1:0-3061 GCA_035304265.1 Oceanobacillus sp. | reverse complement strand
ACCGGAATGCGCGTGTGCGGCAGCGCGACGATTCGCTCAAGCATTTCGGCTTCGCTGATGGACAGGGGCAGCGCCTCAATCTTCGGACGTGGCACCATGATTTGTCCCACAGTCAATTCGCCGAAGTCGAAAATGCTGTTGATCAACTGCTGTTCTCGCGCCTCAATCAAGCCGCCAACCACGCTCTCCGAGACGATCAGTTCAAGTTCATCGGGTGTCACCAGACGGCTGCCGCTGGCGGGTGGCGGAATGCGCAGCAGCTTCAGGAACAACACGCCAATCTGGTTCAGCCACGTGATCGGGTAGGCGAACACTGTCTGCATGATCAACATGGGCGTAGAGAGCAAAAACGCCGCCCGTTCCGCATTTTGGAGCGACAGTGATTTCGGCACCATTTCCCCGACGACGACGTGAAAATAGGTAATCACCGACAGCGCGAATATGACGCTGATCGTGTGGATGATGTCGCCTTCCAAGCCGAACCAATCGTGCAGCGGTCCTTCAATCACGTGAGCGACCACAGGCTCACCGTACATACCCAGCCCAAGACTCGCCAGCGTGATTCCCAACTGCGCCGAGGCGATGTAACGATCCACCTGTGCCGGACTCTTGAGCGTGTTATAGAGGCGCTTTGCGGCGGCGTTGCCTTCTTCCGCAAGCTGCGCAATCCGCGTCGGGCGCACGCCGATGATGGCGAACTCTGCCGCTACGAACATGCCGTTGAGCAAAATCAGCACGAGGATGATGAGGCACTGCAAGAGGAAGTCCACTTACGCCTCCTCTTCGCCGGGTAATTTGACCAACACTTTGTCCGCCATTCGGTCTTTGATGGACAGCACGCGGAAGCGTACCCGATCCAACGTCACTTCGTCCCCGACTTCGGGAATGCGTTCCAGCAGCGCGACGATCAAGCCGCTGACGGTGTGCGCGTGTTCCGCCGAAAGATCGAGGTCAAGCTGGCTGTTGAGGTAGGCAATCGAAAGGTCGCCGCCGACTTCATACTCGCGTTCACCGACCTTCTTGATCGGCGGTTCTTCATCTTCGTCGAACTCGTCCTGTACTTCGCCAAACAGGACTTCGAGCAGGTCTTCGCGTGTGACCATGCCGACGGTGCCGCCGTATTCGTCGAACACAATTGCCAGATACGTCCGTTCACGGTTGAGCGCCTGCCACACGTCGTTGATCGACATGGTTTCCGGTACGAACGAGACTTTGCGCAGGCTGCCTTTGACGCTGGTCTTGCCCAGCCTGTACAGCCGGAACAAGTCTTTGAGATGGGCGATACCGACGATGTGGTCGATGCTGCCTTCGTACACCGGAATGCGTGTATAGTGTGAAGTCGCCGCCAACCGCAGCAGTTCTTCTACTGTGCTATCGGCGGACGCGGCGATCATGCGGGTGCGAGGCATCACCACGTCGCTGACCGTCAGTTCGCCGACGCGCAGCGCGTTGCCGAGCAGTTCGCGTTCCTCAGCATCGAGCAGCCCGCCTTTGTGACTCTGCTCGATGAGGAACTGTATCTCTTCGGGCGAATGGACGTGACGGTGGCTTGCATCGTGGCTCGACCCTAACAGCCGGAGCAGCAGAGCGCCGCTTCCATTGAGCAGGATGATCAGCGGCTTGAGGATGATGTCTGCCGACCAGCGCATGGGCAGCACCGTACTTAGCGCCACACGTTCCGGGTACTGGATGGCAATCGACTTGGGCACAAGCTCGCCGAGAATCACCTGAAGCGTGGTCAGCACGATCAGGGTGAGCGTGACGGCGATACCCCCGGCGGCAACGTCACTGCTGAGGAAGGGGATGCCTTCCAGCAGCGGCACGAGCAGCGGCGCGATTTGCTGCTGTCCATAGATACCGAGCGCGACGCTCGAAAGCGTGATGCCGACCTGACTCGCCGCAATGTAGTTGTCCAGCTTGTGTGAGTCTTCGATGATCGGCAGCAGCATTTTCGCCAGACGGTTGCCTTCGTTTGCCGCCTGCACGATGCGGGTCTTGCGGGCGCTGACCGACGCGAACTCGCCAGCAACGTAGAGCGCGTTGACGGCGATGAGAAACGCGACGATGATCACTATCGTCACGAGTATGCCAAGCATTGAGTGATCCCCCGGTTACGGTTGGCTTCTTGAGTGGTGTTGAATATTCCACCCATTATAACGGTGCTGGGATGCATCACAATGGCGTACCTACGGGCTACCCGTAAGCTGGCTTGCAACGGCGGCACATTCTTTTGCTGCTTCATTCCATCCCGAACGATGTCAGAATGCGCTGCTTTTCAACGTCGTAATCGCTCTGGCTGATGAGACCTTGCTGGCGGCGCAACTCCAACGCTTCTAACTGTCCCTTGAGCGACGTGTCCTGCGATCCCATTTGTGCAAAGCCCTCTCGCGCTGCGCTAAAACTCTGACGCAGGGCGGCTTGCAACTCCGGTCCGGTCTCACCGCGCACGCCCTTGCGAACGGCAATGAACAGCGGCACGAGCATCAGCAGTCCACCTAGACAAAGCGTGCCCATGCTGTAATAGGCAGGGCGGAGCAAAGCGTCATCCACATTTCGTTGGTTTCCACGCGCATCAACACACAGGTAGTGCGTCTCGAATCCCATATCCACATCACGCTGGATGTCATATTCAATCGTTTCGCCGTCGTGACAGGCAAGCGCCTGATGCAGCGGCGCGAGATAGGGGATCAGGGTATGCAAGGAAGTGTTCGGCAAGAGATAGAGCGGAATCAGGACGATCAGCGAAGCGACGATGATGATGAGTGCGATGATGCTCAACAGACCACGAAGCATAGTGTTCCCTTCAAAGACAGGTGACGAACTACACTACTATAGCATGGGGCTGGACATGACGCTTTGAGCGTGTCGGTTTTAGGGGTGAGTCGGGAATGGGTATAATCTCCTCTCATCAGCAGTTGGAGAGGGCAGCAGTGAGATGACGATTCGCCGAATCCTGATTGGCGTGTGGCTTGCCGCGAGTGTGTTGATCGGGGGAAGCACCAGTGCCCTTCAGGAAACCGAACGCCTGCGGGTAGTCACAAAGTTGTTTCCGCCTTTTGTG
>DATGQJ010000622.1:0-2150 GCA_035304265.1 Oceanobacillus sp. | reverse complement strand
CTCTGCCAGCTTGACAAAATCAGGGTTGAACATCGGCGTGGCGTTGTAACGTTCCTCGTAGAAGAATTCCTGCCACTGGCGCACCATGCCCAGATAGTTATTGTTGATGATGGCGATATTGATGTTGATGTTTTCCTGCTTCGCCGTCGCCAGTTCGCACAGCGTCATCTGGAAGCCGCCGTCACCGACAATCGCCCACACTTCTTCATCCGGTCTGCCGAACTTCGCGCCGATTGCCGCGGGCAAGCCGAAGCCCATCGTTCCCGCGCCGCCGCTGGTGATCAGCGTGGCGGGTCGCTGGTGCGGGTAATACTGCGCTTCGATCATCTGGTGCTGCCCCACGTCCGTGACCGTGATCGCCTCGCCCTTCGTGTACTTCCACAGGTCGTTGATCACCTGTGCGCTCAACAGCACGTCGTTGACTTCACGATTGATGATGTCGCGCTCGTTGCTGTCTTCCTGCCAGTCCCGGATACGGTTCAGCCACGCGGGATGCTGCATCTGTTTCACGCCGGGCAGCAGTTGGCGAAGCACGGTGCGCACGTCGCCCACCATCCCCACGTCCACTTTCACGTTCTTGTTGATTTCAGACGGGTCGATGTCCACGTGAATCTTGCGGGCATTCACCGCGTAAGTCTTCAGGTTGCCGGTCACGCGGTCATCGAAACGCATCCCCAGCGCGATCAACAAATCGGCTTCCTGAATGGCGTAGTTCGCTGCTGCTTCGCCATGCATTCCCATCATGCCAATCGTGAGCGGATGCTCTTCGGGGATCGCGCCCTTTCCGAGCAGCGTGAGGGTTACGGGAATCTGCGCTCGTTCCGCCAGTTCCCTCAATTCCTCCATCGCGCCGCTCATGAGAACGCCATGTCCGGCGAGGATGATCGGGCGCTCCGCCTGTTCAATCAATTCGAGCGCCGCGTCAACGTCGCGCTGGTCGGCACTCGCGGGCGGACGATACCCTGGCAGCCGGATTTCGCCTTCGGGATAAACGAATTCGATTTTCTCGTTCTGCACGTCCTTGGGAATGTCGATCAGCACCGGACCCGGACGCCCCGTCCGCGCGATGTAAAACGCCTCGCGCATCACATACGGAAGCTCGTGAATGTCCATCACCAGATAATTGTGCTTGGTGATCGGCAGCGTCACGCCCGTTACGTCCGTCTCTTGAAACGCATCCGAGCCAATCGCCCCGCGCGTCACCTGTCCGGTGATGCACACAATCGGCGACGAGTCCATCATTGCCGTCGAAATCCCTGTCACCAGATTGGTCGCGCCGGGACCGCTGGTCGCAATCGCCACACCGACTTTGCCCGTCGCCCGCGCGTAGCCATCCGCCATGTGGCAAGCGCCCTGCTCGTGCCGAACCAGTACGTGATGAATCTGTGGGTACTTGGTCATCGCATCATAGGTCGGCAGAATCGCACCACCCGGATAACCAAACATGACCTCTACGCCTTCGCGCAGCAAACACTCCATCACAATCTCAGCGCCACTTAGTAGCATACGTTTCCCTCCGATAGCTTCTTCTACTGACTGACCGGCATGGGTTCAGTCAGCGCATAGTCCACTGCTGCCTGCGCGTGGATCAGAGTCGTGTCGAATGTCGGCAGTTCGCTGTCCTCAGGCTTAATCAATAACCCGATTTCCGTGCATCCAAGAATGACCGCCTGTGCCCCTCGCGCTGCGAGATCGGCAATAATCGCTTGGTACTGCGCTTTGGATGCTTCCTGAACGACCCCAAGGCACAGTTCATCATAGATGATCCGATGCACCTGTTCACGCTGCGCCGCATTCGGGGTCAAAACCGTCAAACCATGCTGCTTGGTCAGGCGACCTTTGTAAAAATCCTCTTCCATCGTGAAGCGGGTCGCCAGCAAGCCAACCGTCTGAAAACCCTGCGCCTTGATTGCATCGGCGGTTGGATCGGCAATGTGGAGCAAAGGCACTTGCACCGCTGCCTCTACGTCCCCCGCCATCTTGTGCATCGTATTCGAGCAGATGATGATGAAATCCGCCCCGCCGCGCTCAAGCCGCTGCGCTGCATCGACCATTCGAGCCGTCGCTTCATCCCAACGTCCCTCGTGTTGAAGCGCCTCGATCTCGGCAAAATTGAACGAGTACATCAGGCATTGCGCCGAATGCAGCCC
>DATGQJ010000621.1:0-2880 GCA_035304265.1 Oceanobacillus sp. | reverse complement strand
CGCCGGACGAATCGGGTTGGAAGGTCGCCGTTTTGCGAAGCCGTCTCGTTGCCGTGCGGAAGTCGCCGTGAAGTCCGTGCCACGCCATCTCCCACAGGCACAGCGGACTCATCACGCCGAACGCAGCGATCCCGCCGGGTTGAATCCGCTCCGCCAGCCAACCCGCCAGCGGACGCCAATCGCTCAGGCAGTTGAGCACGCCGAAGTTGGCAAACACGCCGTTCAAATCGGCGCTCTGTCCCTCAGGGAGCGCAGCCAAATCCAACCGCTCCACCCGCACCAGCGGATTACCTGCTGTTTTGGTTCGCGCGGCTTCCAGCATCTTCTCGCTGGCGTCGGTGGCGGTGACTTGAATCCCCCGATTGGCGAGATAAAGCGCATCCTCGCCTGTACCACAGCCCAGTTCGAAAACGTGATCGCCTGCGCGGAAATGACGGCTCAAGCGCGTATGAACCCGTCCACGCAGGTAACGCGCAATCGGAGAGGCGGTGAAATCCTGATCGTAGGTTGGAGCGAGCGAGTCGAACGCCATTGCTTACACAGCGGCGAGCTTGCGCGAGGGGTCAGGTTGTTCCTGTTCGCCCCGCGTCAGCAGCATTCCCAGCCGCCCGATCTTGGCGTTGGCGTACATCTTCAACTGCCGCCTCAACGGAACGCCGCCTTTGGTACGTGCGCGGTGCAGCGCCACCTCGTTGACCATCCAGCGGGTCGCAAAGCTGTAGAAGCGCCGTGAGTAGCGTCCGGCGACGGTCAAATCGCGGTCACTGCGCTGCGACCACGACTTATCTGTGAGCACGCGGCTCTCCACTTCGGCGTAGTACGCTGTACCTTTGATCGGATAAGCGACGGTGGTAAGGAACAGGTCGGGATTGGAGATTTTGAGGTGTTCAACCGTCTCCTCAATGTCGGACACGTCCTCATTCTCGTAGCCGAGCATAATGAACATGCCCGTCTCGATTCCGTACTTTTGCAGCAGGTGGGTCTTCTCCTGCACATCCTTCACGTTGACCTTGCGCTGCATCGCATCCAGCACCTTCTGCGAGCCGCTTTCCGAGCCGTTCCACAGCCGGAAGCAGCCCATTTCCGCCAGCGCTGCCACAACTTTCTCGTTCAGGCGGTCAGCGCGAGAAATGCACTCGAAGGGAATACGAACGCCGCGCCGCTTCAGTTCTTCGTGGTACTCAAAGAACCAGCGGTGATTGATGGTGAACACGTCATCCGCATACCAGATCAGGTCGGGGTTGTAGCGTTCCTTGATCCACAGCAATTCGTCGGCAGCGTCGGCAGGGGTGCGGCGGCGGTGTGTGTTGCCGTAGACCGAATGGCTGCACCATGTACACGTATACGGGCATCCCCGTGCGTGAATCACCGAAACCGAGCTTTTGCCGTGATTCTCTTTCCACACTTGCATGTAGCGCGGCAGGTCAATGGCTTCACGGTCGGGCCATGGATGAGCGCTCAAATCGGGGATGAAGGCGCGTGGCGCGGTTTCGACGACCTGCCCATCATCACGCCGGAAGGTGATACCGTCAATCGCTTCCAAACCGTTGAGTCCATGCTGTGCGACGTGCTGGAGTAGTGCTTCCAGCGTGAGTTCGCCTTCACCCCGAACGATGATGTCCGCGCCATGTTCCAGATAGTCGCTCGCGTAGTACGGCGGCTCCGGTCCACCAAGCACGACGATTGCGCCCTGTGCCTTGCATATGCCGATCATCTTCAGCACGTTGAACTTGGTCATCAGGTTAGTATAGATGCCAACCACCGGCGGGCGTTCCTTCGCCAGAGTTTCCTCAAAGGCGTTCATGCTGGCGAACGTCGAATCGAAGATACCCACGTCGAAGCCCTTGGACTTGAGGTAAGAGGAGATGTAGAGAATCCCCAACGGAGGGTAGGGCTTCATCACCTTCAGTTCGTGCGGGTCTTCGTAGAGGAAGTAGCCGTGCGCGAGCAAAATATCCATATATGCACCCTAGTGCAATTCGTGTCCGGTTGTACTCTTGATATACTCCAGCGCGGCGTGATAAGCATCGGCATCCACACTGTACATCAGGCGGAATTTCTCGTCCTGAATCTCGAACTCGATTGCCGATTCGTCGCCTGCCGAAATGTGGCGGAAATAATGCGCTTGATCGAGGTTGTAGATTTCGGTGGTGTTTTCCCCGGTCTTATAACGAATCCAGTTGATGGACATCCCAACTCCTCCAGCATTGAGCAATAAACAATGAAGGATAATACAAATTCCCCGGTTCTACGACGAG
This sequence comes from Oceanobacillus sp., assembly GCA_035304265.1. Lineage (GTDB taxonomy): Bacteria > Chloroflexota > Anaerolineae > Aggregatilineales > Phototrophicaceae > Flexifilum. Next base: position 622 of record DATGQJ010000621.1, on the reverse strand, counting down.
TCATTCCAATACGACGTTTGGTACGCGGGTTGGCTCGTGCGGCAGTTGCGCGAGTTCATCCAGCTTTGCCACTGCGCCGGGCAGCGTAACCCGGTGATAGATCATCGCAGCGGTTTGCTTGAGCAGTGACGGGCGCAAATTGCGCGGATCGCGGATCAGCGAACGTAAATCACGCCACGTCTTGCGCGAGCGATAATCCTTATGCACGACGGTATGAAGCTGGCGGTAGAACTCGGTGCGGAAGGGTCCCTTGTAGAGCATTGCCAAATCTTGGCTGTCAATCCAGTTGGCGCGTTCGCCAAGTTCGTGTTTGACGTTGTTATAGAACTTGGTGCCGGGCAGCGGATAGCTCACCGAAATGCCGATGTCGTCGGGCATCAGGTCGCGCACCATTTTCAGCGTGAGTTCGATGTCTTCGCGGGTTTCGCCGGGATAGCCGAATTGCAGGAAGAACGCCACTTTGACGCCGTGTGCGTGTAGCTGCCGGGTCGCCTCGTAAATTTGCTCGACCCTCGTCCCTTTGTCCATGGCGTCGAGAATCCTCTGCGAGCCGCTTTCTGCGCCAACCCAGACGATTTGTGCGCCTGCACGCGCCAATGCCGGAATGGTTTTGCCGCGCAGC
>DATGQJ010000620.1:0-6841 GCA_035304265.1 Oceanobacillus sp. | reverse complement strand
GCAAAATCCCAGATGACGGTGCGCAGCTTATGGGAAGCGTGGAAACTGATGCCGTGATCGATGCCCCATAGATGTCCCTGAGAGTCTACAAGGCAGTGCCCGCCTTTGCGGTCTGCATTGTTGACGAGGTAATCGAAGGCGGAAAGGCGCATCAATTGAGGAGCCATGCTCTCGTCAAACGAAAAATAGTTGACCTGCGGATCATGGTCGATATAAAACTGCACCGACCCTAATCCACGCGCTGCCTCACGCAGCACCGTAGGCGGCACAATTTCCCAACCGAGTTCGCGCGACGTGAGGAACGCGGCAACCTCTCGATAGCACAGGGTTCCGTCAGGAAAATCCCAGAGCGGACGCTCTCCCTTTTGCGGCTTGTAGACGGCGGTCAGTTCAACGTCTTCGTAGGCAACGGAAACGAGAAAGGCGTAGTTGGAACTCCAGCGCAGGATGCCGTACTCTTGATCGATCTTGCCCTTTTCCAGCACTTCGAGCACACGTTCCATCGTGAGCGCAACGGAAGACGACTTCTCGTTTTCGTTCTCGTTTTCGCTCATGCCTACGTCCAATAATACGCTATGCGTCCGTTGAGTTTCGGATCAGGTCGCCCTGCCTGTACCGTGGTGGTGGAGTGAATGCTCAACGCCCGCATTTGAGCGCGATTACTCCACATACGCACGATACCCGGCTCAATCGTATCGGGATCGACATCTTCGTCTGTGATGACCAGTTCCTGCGCGACCAAGACGATCATGTTGCGATCTTCGTCGTAGCCTAAACCCATCTGGGCGATCCTGAATAAAGGCTCGATGGGTTCGCGCAAATCCATGTTGAACTGGGATATTTCGGTTGGGTTGGTCTCCGGGTAGCGCTTGTCGAGGTCGTCCACGAGTTCGCGGATCGCCTCGCTCAATGCCCACGCCTGTTCCTTTTCGATGATCATTGAAACGATCTGGTCATCCTTGCCCGCCTGAAGGTGGAACACGCGCTGCCCCTTCGGACCGATGGTGCCGACAGTGATAAAATCAACCGGGTTCAATTCTATTTCAATATTCGGCATAGTCGTTTCAGGGTGCTACTTTCGCCCGTTTCCGTTCTCGTTCAAGTTCAAGCAGATGTCCAACGTCATTGGTCGTACCGATATATGGGCGACCATAGCCCAGCACCAGCGAGTTGATCGATGCAGGCGATACGACGATGCGCTGGAAGTTGTCCAGATGCATTCCGAGATAATGTGCCAATACCATTTTAATCAAATCGGCGTGTGAAACGATCACCACCAATTCACGCGGGTGTCTGGCGGCGATTTCCTCGATGGCGTTCACTGCCCGCGCTTGCACGCCGCGCATGGTTTCGCCGTTCGGGAAATAAGCGCGTGACGGATATTCCTGCACCAGATGCCACATCTTGCGGGTTTGCAGCGACGCGATGGATTTTCCCTCCCAATCCCCGTAGCGTACTTCGCCAAGCTCGTGCGTGACGATGATCTCTAAATGGGGATGGTACTGGCGAATCGCTTCTGCCGTTTCCATCGTGCGCTCAAGCGGGCTGGCATACAGATGCTTGATCGGCGCGTCTGCGAGACGCTTGCCCAAAGCCTCCGCCTGTGCTTTACCCTCTTCGTTCAGGTGGACTTCCGGCGTCCAGCCTGCAAGCTTACCCGTTTTTACAAAATCGTTGACAGCGTGTCGAATCAGGAGAATCTGGGTCATTGATTGCCCACGAAATATACGTAGAAACTTCTCGATTTTTTGGATGATAGCATATTCAAAGGCAATCCGCATATCCTAAGTCGATGAATTTTTCGTGAGTCGTGATTGTACATTAATCGTTCGGGATGCGCTTCTTCGCTGGTATAATAGAAGGTAATTCGACCACCTTTAGGATTGTAGGATGGACATTGGGATCATTTCAGATATTCATGGGGATTACGCAGCACTTGAAACGGCACTAGAACGTCTGGAAAATTTTCATCGGGTGAACCAAATTCTTTGCGCGGGTGATCTTGTCGGGCGAGGCCCTCACCCTGACCGAGTCGTCGAGACATTTCGCGAGCGCAATATCCCGACAGTGCGTGGCAACCATGACGAATGGAGCTACGGGTTAAGTAACGAAAATAAGGCTTACCTGAAATCGCTGCCGCTGGAATGGCGGGGCAACATCGAAAATTGTGCGGTGTTCATGTGTCACGGCAAGCCGGGCAACAACCTGTGGGGATTGTACCGTGACCACATCTCGAATACGTTGTTGAACATGATGCTGGCGTCACTTGGGGTTGACGTGCTGATTACCGGACATACGCATATGCCGCTCTTCGTTCGCGTTCAGGAAGGCTGTGTCATCAACCCCGGTTCGCTGTACACGTTCAATAACGTCCGTGTGACTTCGCATACGTATGGCGTGCTGCACCTTCCAGAGATGACGTTCGATCTTTATGATTTGACCATACCGGCGGGCGAACGAGTTTACCTACCAAGCTAACCGGAATTCCCGCCGAGCCAACGTTGAATCAGGAGGTGGGTGGTGACAAGCGCGATTTCAGGAAGATTGCTGCTTGCGAACCATCCGACCTCTTCAGCATCGTCGCTGGCGTGTAGCTCACCGCCAACCACACGAGCAGAATAGGCGATTACGATGTCGGCAAGTCCGTCGGCATCCGGGCGATGGAGAAGCTCAAGCAGTTGATCGCTTTCGACAATTAGCCCCGTTTCTTCCAGTGTCTCCCGTTCCACAGCGCGGCGGGGGTCTTCCTCAGGATCGACAAAACCTGCGGGCAGTGCCCATTTCCCTTTGCCGGGATTAAGCGTTCGTTTCACCAGTAGTACGTGGTCGCCTTGCGTGATGAAGGCGACAACCGCCACTTTGGGATCGAAGAATACGGTGTGATCGCAATCGGGACAGACGGGGCGTAACTTACCGTAGCGTTCACGCTCGGTAAGCGGACTGCCACATTTCGGGCAGTAGTGGTAACTACGCGCCGTCATCGTCGCCGATTGATGATCACAGCCGCCACTGCGACAACCAGCAGAATAACCGCGCCAATGATCAGCACAATGGCAAGGATTGCGGTTGAATCGGCTGGCGCTGTTGGCACAGGCGGCGGTGTGCTGGTTGCTATCGGCGCGAGAGTCGGCTCAGGACTACGGGTGGGTGTGTCGCTCGGTGACTCGGTTGGAAGCGCGGTCTCTATTGATCGAAGCGTGGACAACGACGTTGCTGTCGGCGGCGGCATCGTCGCCTGAAATGCAAGCATCCCGCCAGCGCCTTCCTGACTTGGCGGCGCTACGGCTTCAACGGGGGATGCGCTTGCAGGCGCTACGCCTTCCGCTTGTGCGGTATCCTGCAAACGCCCATCTTCGGCGAATTCCTCTCCCGTCGTTGACGTAGAAGTATCATCCTCGGCAGCGGCAGTCAGCGGCACGAGTTGAGGGATGGCGGGTGCTGAGATGGTTGAAGGCGGTTGCATGAAGGTTTCCTGTTCCGCCGCGGATTCAAGGTCTGCGCCACTCTCGATCTGATCTTCGAGTGCGTAAGCTTCTGAGTGGGTGAGTTCAGGCGCTGGGAATGTTGTTGATACTACTGTGCTTGTCGGAAGCTGTGCAATTTGAAACTGATCCCCACCGGGTTCAAAGTTGCTCTCGGCGCTTGAATAGCCACGACTTGCCACGTCCTGCATTCTCATCGTGAGTAATCCAAATCCGACGAACAGCAGAACGATTGCCGCGGCGGCGCTTAGTAGGCTGAAGGTATAGACACGGCGGCTTCCGGTGGTGCGCACCATTTGAGGGGTGAGCGTGAAGTCTCGCGGCGCGGTAAGCTGCGGTAATTCCCGTATGAGATCGACGGTTGCCCGTAGAAGCGCCAATTGCTGGCGTAGCTCGGCGTCGTTTTGCAGGCGAGATTCCAACGCCGAGCGTTCTTCTGCGGTCAATTGACCATCTATATACGCGGAGAGGAGTTCGGTGTCGTTTAGGTTACGCTCGGCAGACATCACAATTCACAATACAACTACTGTTCTTCACTCGTAAGACGAAACACGGGCGGCAAAAGTTCCTTCACCGCCTGCAAGCAATCACGCACTCCGGCGCGGGCGCGGCTGAGGCGCGATTTGACCGTACCAAGATTAGCACCAATCTGATCGGCGATTTCCTGATAGCTGAAGCCCTCGATGTCGCTCATGACCAACACGATGCGCTGATCCGCCGAGAGATGGCTGATGCAGGTTTGGATGGCGCGTTGTAGTTCTCTTTGCTGCACCACTTGTTCAGGAGTATCGGTTTCATCGGGCAGGGCGGGACCATCATCGCTTTCGGCGTTTGGGAGTTCTTCAACGGAGATGGCTGGTTTGCGTCGAATGCGGCGCAACTCGTCGTAACACTGATTGGCGGTGATGCGAAGCAACCACGAACGGAAATTACCGCCGCGATAGGTGCTGAGACGGCGGAATGCGAGGATGAAAGCTTCCTGTGTTACGTCGGCGGCGGAATGCGCCTCGCCCATAATACGATAGGCAAGTGTGTAGACGTGGTTTTGATAGGCGAGGACGAGCGCGTTGAAGGCATTGAGGTCGCCGCGCTGCGCCTTTTGGATGAGCGCCTGCTCGTTTTCAAGCATACCAACCGTTGACAATTTCGCCGTCAGCTTTTAAGATCGCAAGCAACAAATCAGGTTGTGTAGAGAGAACACAGCCTGTTCATAACCACTCTTGCCGGAGTGGTGAAACTGGCAAACACAGCGCACTCAAAATGCGCCGCCCTGAACAGGCTTGTGGGTTCGAGTCCCACCTCCGGCATTGAAAACCAAGCATCCGCTTGGTTTTTTTGTTTTGGTTCAATGCGCCATAATAGTAGGCGAGCTAGGTACAGAAGTCAATCATTCCACGCCCATGAGGGATCATGACTCGTAGCTACGATGAATACCGTCAAATTATGGAATTATGGGAGTCTGGACTAAAGAACAAGAAAGCAATCACTCGGTTGACGGGCATACCGAGAGCCACCGTTCGCGACTGTATCGAGCGTTTTGAAACATTGGCACAACTTGAGGCGGAGGCAGCAGAGCACGTCGAACCCACGCTCTTGCGAGTATTAAAGCGAGAACTCCCCGGTAATCTCATCCATGAGAAATATGCCTATGTGCTTGGCATTTATCTGGGAGATGGCAACATAAGCAAAGTGCGAGACGTTTACCGTCTCAGGGTTTCTCTGGATGCGCGATACCCGAATATCATCTCTCGCTGCAAAGAAGCTTTAGAGACGTTGCTTCCAGACAACAAGGCAAGTTTGGTTGAAATCTATTACAAGGGTAGAGTAAGCCATATTGATGTCAGCATGTTTTACAAGCGGTGGATTGACTTGCTGCCACAGCACGGCGCAGGCAAAAAGCATACAAGATCAATCCAATTGCATGACTGACAGGAACGGATTGTTGCCGCGTATCCGCTAGAGTTTTTCCGGGGTTTGTATCACAGCGATGGATCGCGTATCAATAATCGTGTGAACGGAAAAGTATATCCCCGCTATCAATTCACGAATACGTCGCCAGACATCGTAAAACTGTTTTGCGATACGTGTGATTTATTGAACTTACATTGGACAGAAAAGACACGACCCACCAGTACAGAATTTAGCGCGAAAGATGTCTACATCTCCCGGCGCAAGGATGTGGAATATCTGGACAGCGTGATCGGTCCGAAAAACTAGGTTTTGAGCGCAAATGAGATTTCACGATCCGTTGGCGGCAATGGTTTGCAATGCCTCTTCCACTGAGGAAACAATGCGGAAAGCTTTGTCCATGCGGGTAAGCTCCAGCAGCACCCGCACGACATCTCCGGGATTGACGATATAAAATTCTCCGCCTCGTGTACGCGCCGCTTTCATACCACTCACCAGCGCCGCCATACCTAACGAATCGATGAACGAGGTCGAAGCCATATCGGCGATAATGTATTTTACATTGTTGTCCGAAAGCCAGATGTTCTTGACGATTTCCTGTGAACTGGCGTCGAGACGACCATCCAGATGCAAGATGGTCGTGTTGGGATTCGGCTGTTCAACCTGCAAATTCATCTGCTGTTCTCAACCTCAAGTTTCATGAAGTGCCAAACTGAGTATGGGATATGATATGAGATCGGTACGCTTTGCGCAAAGCATCGGAGGCGATTAAGATCGTCTCCGCAACGAAGATGAGGTCTACATGGTTCGATTTTTATTATCGCTGCTGGTGGCATTGCTGGTCGGTCTTGGTATTGGATTGTACCTCGGATGGGTACAGTTTCCCCAACAAACGATAGATAGTCCCGCCAGCGCACTGGCGCAACGCTATAAAGATGAATATGTCCTGATGATCGCAGGCGGTTATCTGGAGGATCGTGATTTGGCGGGTGCTCTGGAAAGGCTGCGCGTGTTGGGAACAGACAATGCACCTGCGTTTGTGCAAGAAGTGACCGAGCGATACATCACCAATTCCCGTGATGTAGACGATATACGCTATCTGGTGGCACTGTCGGAAGGGCTGGGCAGGCTCACCCCTATCATGGAGCCTTATCGGATGGTGAGCGTTCCGGGGCAGGGGCAATGAGCGCCTATTATCCGCGCGAGGAGCGCATCGAACCTTCACGGAAATACCGTCGCCCGCGCCGTTTTTTCTCGATCACCGGAGTCATTATCGGGCTGATATTGGGAGTGGCGGGCGGTCTCTATATCGCGTGGGAACTCATGCCGGTGCAGGAAGTGGATGTCGAACCCTGGCAACTGCGCGAAGAAGATAAGGCGCACTATATCGTCGCAGTCGCCCTCAGTTATTCCTATGATGGCGATCTGAATACCGCGGTCAAGCGCCTGCT
>DATGQJ010000619.1:0-2754 GCA_035304265.1 Oceanobacillus sp. | reverse complement strand
CCAGCATACCGGGAGACATCATTCGGGGAACCGCGCAACCGGAGTCGCTGCGGCTCACCAGCCCGCTTGGAATCAGTCAGGCGGGGGGCTTATTCCTGCAAGAGAGCATCGAGCAGGATCAACCGACCATCATTCTTGAATTCATCGCATTGATCAGTCTCGCCTTAGGCTTGACCAATCTGCTGCCAATCCCAGCGCTAGACGGTGGTCGCATCGTATTCGTACTTTTAGAGATCGTGCGGGGGCGACCCATCGCGCCGGAGCGTGAAGGCATGGTTCATCTGGTTGGACTGGCGCTGCTGCTCTCGTTGATGGTGGTCGTACTGTTGAACGACATCGCCAACCCGCTAACAGATTTGCTGAGATAGAGGAATGACGACAGAAAAACCAAAACCCGATTTCAACACCGCGCTTTCTGCGCTTGCAGCGGGCGAAAAGACGGAATCCGCCATTTTCTACGGGTTGTCCGGGTTGCAGCCGAACGATCTTGAACGCCTGCAACCCGTCTGGGAGAGCTTGCCTGCATCCTACCGTCGCCGCTTGATGCGCGAGTTGGTGGATGTAAGCGAGACCAACTTTGAACTCGATTATGGGGTATTTGCACGCTTCGGACTGAGCGATAGCGATCCGGGCGTGCGTGCATCTGCCATCGAGGTGCTGTGGGAAGATGAATCGCTTGACCTGATGCAGCGGCTTATCGACCTTGCCCGCAGCGACGACGCGCGGGAAGTACGTGCTGCCGCTGCCAGCGCTTTAGGGCGATTCATACTCGCGGGCGAACTTGGCGACCTTCCTGAAAGCGCGACCGTGAAAGCTCAGGAAGCGGTGATTGCTATCCTCAACAACACATCTGAGGATGTGGACGTGCGCAGACGGGCACTCGAATCGATTGCCAACTGTGGACATGAGATTGTAGAAAGCGCGATCCTCAGCGCCTACAACGGAGATGACCGCAGGATGCAGATCAGCGCGGTTTTCGCCATGGGGCGTACCTGTGATGACCGCTGGAGCGACTATGTCCTTCGTGAACTGGACAGTGAGGACGCCGAAATGCGCTACGAAGCTGCACGCGCAGCAGGCGAACTCGAACTTGAGGAAGCCATCCCACATCTTTCACGGCTTGCCTTCGACAACGATGTTGAAATCAAGGATGTGGCGATCTGGTCGCTCGGTGAAGTTGGCGGCAAAGAAGCAGTGCGCGTCTTGAACCTGCTGGCACGGGATGCCCGTGTATCGGGCGATCAGGAACTCGTGAATGCGATTGACGAAGCCCTCGGAAATGCCACGCTTGGCGGAAGCGATGCGCTCTACATGATGCGCTACGGCGAGGAATAAATACTTCGCAGCCATCTATACGGTTAAAGTGAAACGAGTGATGAGTTGAAAGTCCTTTTTACTTTTGACTCATCACTCATCACTTTTTTCTAGCTGATCAGCGGCATCAACTTGAGCGCGAGGCTGGTGTCGCCCTGTATTTTGATCTTGCCCGTCATGAATGCCTGCATCGGGTTTAGTGCGCCGGTCATCATCGAGTAGAAGTCGTCTGCGCTTGCCTTGAGGGTCATTTTGGGGTTCTCGACGGTTCCTTCCCCGGTCTGCGCCGTGCTATCGGCGATGCGCAGCCAGTACATTCCACCGTTGTCTCCAGTCAGGTCGAACTGAATTGCGGCGTTGATACCCTCCGCCTTTTTGGGATCGAAGCGTTCGACCATCGTTGGAAACACATTCGCCACTTCCTCACGCGATGCCATAAACGTCTACTCCTCTAGTCGGACCAATTATGTTGCTATTGAAGGGGATAGTATACAATCTATTGATGCCCGTGCCCACAAGTTTTGAGGGGGGTTACGATGAAAATACGGATTATTCTGGTACTGGCTGCTGTGTTGCTGGGAACGCCCGCCGTTCTCTATGCGCAGGAAACGCCAATGCCGAGCATTCCCGGACAGATCGCCTACATCGGTGCAGACTATAATGTATATCTGCTCGCTCCACAGGAAAATTCCCAGCTTGCGCTCACCGATGATGCTGGAATATCAGAAGACGTGCTGCGCTATTATCAAATGCCCACGTGGTCTACGGATGGGCGGTTAGCCTACTTCGCCACAGCCATTCATCAAAGCGGAGAGATTGCAACGGAAGTCTTCGTTTCTTCAGGCAGGGAAGAAGGCGAATCCGTCTATACGGGTGAGAACGAAGTTTTCAATTACGCCTTCTGGTCGCCGCAGAATTGCCCCGAAAGCGAGACCTGCCGCGATCTGGCGGTGCTGCTCGGCAGTGAAGAGGCAAACGGGCTGCTGGTGGAACTGATACGGGCAGGGGTCGAAGACACGAACAGCCAGTCCATTGGCACGGGGGTTCCGTTTTACTATAGCTGGAGTCCCGACGGTACACGATTGTTATTGCAGCGTGATGGCGCACGGATGGACATTTACGACGTTGCCGAAGAAAGCATCTCCGCTGAATTAGCACAAACCCCCGGAACGTTCTTCGCGCCCGCATGGTCGCCAGTGGATGATCGCCTGTTGATTGGCGTGCGCAGTGGTGATGGCGCAGGTACCGATCTGGTGATCGTCGCCAATGACGAAACGCAAACGCTGGTCGAAGACTTGGGCGGGATCGCCTATTTCACATGGTCGCCAGATGGCAACCGTATCGCTTATATGGACGTACAGAATCGAAATCGGCTTGGCACACTGATGGTAGTGGATGCGGTGACAGGCGAGACCGTCGCGCAAAGCAGGAGCAATTCCG
>DATGQJ010000618.1:0-4493 GCA_035304265.1 Oceanobacillus sp. | reverse complement strand
ACAAATAGTTTACCCTACGTGACCGAGCATCCCTAGGATGCTGACCGATTCGAGGCATCGAATGAAAAAAGTCGCACTTTTTCTTATCTTGTTGAGTGTCCAACTCGTTTACGGGCAAAATGCCGATTGGGAAGTTGTAGTATACGCCACTACTGAGCAAGCGATTCTCGTACTAACCCCTGATGGTGTTAGTGAAACAATTCCTGTACCTGATGAAGTTAGTGGGCGGATTGCACTTTCACATGATCGTCGTTATCTCGCCTTTGGTGGAAGCATTTCGCTTTATGAGGGTCTAACAGGGATGACCGTAGAAATCGCCGATTTGATTGAGCAAACCTGCTGCATTTCGGTCACATCTCAAAAGACTGAACTGGAAGGAATGTCTGCAATATCGTATACCGTTGGCGCTTTTAACCCACAAGATAGCAACCAAGTAGCGATCCTATATGGTGCCCTTCCTGAAGGTTCAGAAGGTGCTATCGAGTTCGACCCTACCCAGTATGGTGTTATGGTGGTCGATATCGAAACGCGCGATGTCATATCTCACTACAGAATCGGAACTTGGGAAAATTTTATCGGTTGGAATGAGGCGGGAATTTTGTGGTCTAGACCTTATAGTCTGCCGCCAGGAGCTATGGGTGAACCTTATCAAGCATCACGCTATCAAGTTTGGAATCCAGCTACTCGTGTACAAGGAATAATACCTGCATATTCTGTGGCATATTTTGATGGCGATATCGATATAGGTGAAACCCTTGAACTGACTGGCGAGCATATTGTATCGTCATTCGCAACGGCAAATCCGGAATCTGAATACTCTCCGTATCATTTTGTGTTGCTTTATCAATCAAGGGATGCACAGGTAGGTGTGAATTACCGGCCAAAAATCATTCATGATGGTGGATTCGTACCAAGGTACTTCAACCGTAGTGGCTACCGCACAGCGCGTTGGATTGCTGACGGAAACGCAATATATTTACGCCTCTCATCCTTACTTCCATACCAGCCATCCGATCCTGACACTGCAAGTTTACTTTTGCGTGATGGCACGTTACAGACCATCAATGTCCCGCTAGATCATGAATTCCTTGGAGGTACACCCGACGGTTGGCTTGCTTACGATGGGCAAGGTATCTCATACGAAGACAACAACTTTCATATCTATCACTATCAATACGAAAACGGTGATGTGGATATGAAGATTCTCGCAGAGTTCGATGTCGAAAGAACCGGACCATTCTGGTCACTAACGCTTCTCCAGACGACACCGCTAGGTGCTACGGCAGAGACAACAGAGTTTCCGGCTATCGAATTGCGAGAACCGCTGGGATAGCAACGGTACTTATCATCAAGTTTGTTGCCAATCTTCCATCAACCCGCTAGAATCTTCGCTATTCCGACAATTGATGGGTTTGCGTGGAGAGGGTCTGTATCTGATGATACAGGACGCCGAAGGGGCAAATCGCCAGTGGCTGGGCTGGCGGTGAAACTCTCAGGCACAGGGACGCGCAAATCATGCCGCTCTGAATGTATGGTTACGAACAGAGACACACAGCAATGTGCGTCTCTTTTTATTGCCAGATAAGCGCATATAACGAGGAGAGAACATGAGCAACGTCCCCGCCGATCTGAAATATGCCCGAAGCGACGAATGGCTACGCCTCGAAGGCGACACAGCGACCATTGGCATATCGGACTACGCGCAGGATCAACTCAACGACATCGTGTTCGTGGAACTGCCAGAAGTGGGCAAAACAGTGGCGAAAGGTGAAAGCTTTGGCGTAGTCGAGTCGGTCAAGGCAGCATCCGACCTGTATTCGCCCATCTCCGGCACGGTCACGGAAGTGAACACGGCGCTACAAGATCAGCCGGAACTGATCAACAGCGATCCCTATGGTCGCGGCTGGATCGTCAAACTCAAAGTGACGGATGCTTCCGGCGCGGATGATCTGATGGATGCCGAGGCATATAAGGCGTATATCGAGACGAGATAGGAATGAGTGATGAGTGGAAAGTAAAAAGTTAAAAGTGGAAAGCGGTATCTGACCACTTTTTACTTTCAACTTTTCACTTTTAACTTCTTTTTACTCATTACTCATAACTGACGAGGAAACTTATGAGCTATATCCCCCATACGGACGCCGAGCGGGAGCAGATGCTCGCCGCGATTGGCGCATCGACAATTGAAGATTTGTTTGAAGCCGTGCCAGCGTCGCACCGCTTCCCCAAGCTGGACATGCCGCCCGCGATGAGCGAGATGGAAGTGCTGGCGGAATTGCAGGCGCTTGCCGAAGCAAACGAACACGCGGGCGATTACGCGATTTTCCGGGGCGCGGGTGCGTACCATCATTACATTCCCTCGGCGGTCAATCACATGCTGCTGCGCGGCGAGTTCTACACAGCGTACACGCCCTACCAACCCGAAGTGAGTCAGGGAACGCTGCAAGCTATCTTCGAGTACCAGAGCATGATGGTGCAGTTGACGGGCATGGACGCCGCCAACGCCAGCCATTACGACGGCGCAACCAGTCTTGCCGAAGCGGTGACGGTGGCGCTGGAAGTGGGACGGCGCAAGCGCAACAAGATCATCCTCAGCCCCTACATCCACCCGCATTATCGCGCGGTGACACGCACCTACCATCAGGGCAACAACCTGCAAATCGTCGGGGATGAATCCCCCAAGAGCGCAATCGAACTCACCAATTTGCTGGATGACAACACCGCCATGCTTGCCGTCGCCTATCCTAATTTCCTCGGTCAAATTGAGGATTTCAATGGGCTGGCAGAGAAAGTACACAATGCGGGAGCGCTGCTGGTGGTCGTGGCAAACCCGATGGCGCTGGCGCTGTTCAAGGCTCCTTCAACCTTCGGCGCGGATATTGTGGTAGGTGAAGGGCAGCCGCTTGGCATCCCGCTCAGCTATGGCGGTCCCTACCTCGGTTACTTCGCCTGCCGCGAGGAATACGTGCGCAAGATCGCCGGACGCATCGTGGGCGAAACGCTGGACAAAAACGGCAAACGCGCATTTGTGATGACTCTGCGTCCGCGTGAACAGGACATCCGCCGTGAAAAAGCCACCAGCAACATCTGCACCAATCAGGGCTTGATGGCGCTGGCGGCAACCATCTACATGAGCGTGATGGGCAAACACGGAGTACGGAAAGCAGCGGAACTGTGCTACCACAAGGCGCACTATGCTGCCAAAGAGATTGCGACGCTCTCCGGCTACGAAGTCGATCAGAGCCGCCCATTCTTCAACGAATTTGTGGTCAAATGCCCCCGCCCCGTGAGCGAAATCAATGACCGATTGATCGAACGTGGCATCATCGGCGGGTACGATCTGGGGCAGGATTACCCTGAATTGCAGGATCATATGCTGGTCTGCGTAACCGAGATGAATCGTAAGGACGAAATTGACGCGCTGGTCGAAGTGCTGAAAGAGGTGAGTGCATGACGCTGCCCGATACCAAAGCCGAACCCCTGATCTACGAAATCAGCGTCGCAGGGCGTGAAGGCGTCAAAATGCCCGACTGCGACGTGCCAGAAACTCCCCTACCCGACGATCTGATCCGCGATGAACTGGGACTGCCGGAAGTGAGCGAGCTACAGGCGGTTCGTCACTTCGTCAATCTGAGCCATTTGAACCACGCCATCGACACGGGTTTCTACCCGCTTGGCTCGTGTACGATGAAGTACAACCCCAAGATCAACGAGGACGTGGCGCGGCTGCCCGGTTTCGCTCATCTGCATCCCCTCACCGACGACGAGGGCGCACAGGGGGCATTGGCATTGATGCACCAGCTTCAGGAATGGTTGGCGGAGATCAGCGGCTTCACCGGAGTCAGTCTGCAACCGGCGGCAGGCGCACAGGGCGAACTCGCCGGAATCCTGATGATCCGCAAGTACCATCTGGAACGCGGTGATACCAAGCGCACCACTATTCTCGTGCCCAACAGCGCACACGGCACGAACCCGGCGACGGCGAGCATGGCGGGGCTGAAAGTGATCGAACTGCCTTCGGACGACAAGGGCAACGTCGATCTGGAAGCGCTGCGTGCCGCCTGCGCTGGCGACAATGCCGAGACTATCGCGGGCATGATGATTACCGTGCCAAGCACGCTCGGATTGTTCGACAGCAACATCCTCGAAATCATCAACATCGTCCATGAGTGCGGCGGCTTGATGTACATGGACGGCGCGAACATGAACTCGCTGCTCGGCATCGTCAAGCCCGCCGAACTTGGCTTCGACGTGATGCACTACAACCTGCACAAGACCTTCAGCACGCCCCACGGCGGCGGCGGTCCCGGATGCGGCGCGGTAGGTGCGAACGAGAAGCTCGCCCCGTACCTGCCGGGTCCTGTTGTCGTCGCGCATGAATCCGAAGACGACGAAGCACCGCTCTACGCCCTGCACATGCCGGAGAAATCCATCGGGCGGCTGAAGGCGTTTCACGGCAATCTCGGGATGCACGTCCGCGCCTACGCTTACAT
>DATGQJ010000617.1:0-4123 GCA_035304265.1 Oceanobacillus sp. | reverse complement strand
CGCCAAGCCCACCACAAATCCCGACAACAGCACCAGCAAATACTGCCAGCGTTCGCGCACAAACACGATGCACCACAGCACATACAGAAATGCCGATGGCGCGATCAGCAGCAGAAAGAGGTGAACGCCAATCCCGAAACTCAGTAGAAATCCGGCAAGGAACAACCACCAGCGCCTTTTGTCCGGCTGTGCGCTCCAGAACAGCAGCAGTAACAGCGCGATCACAATGAATGCGGTGGCGGGGACATAGACTTCTGCGATGATGCTCTGTGACCAGAAGGTATAGGAAATCAACAGCACCATGCTGGCGAGGAAAGCGCCGCCGCGATTGGTCACCTGTCGCGTGAGCAGGTAGACACCGCCAAGCGTAATTGCGGCGGCGACAGCAGAAGCGAAGTTGATTCGCCATGCCAGCGTATTCACCGGAACAAAACCGATGATTCGCGCCAGCAGCAGATACACCGGGTAACCCGTCGTGTGCGTGGTTCCCCATGTATATGCCAGCGTTTGAAATTCAGCACTATCGCCGTACAGAATGTCGGGAGCAAGGACGCGGGTATAGACAATCAGCGCGAATATGGCAATGCCTAGCGCAAGCAGTAAGTCGCGCCGATCAATACTCAGGTTGGTGTCCGGTTCGGCAGTGTGTTCTCGCATGTTTAGGTAGTGCAGCGATCCTTCGCATGAGTAAATAAAACACACTGCTTAAGGGACACACTCAAACAGTCAGCCCTACAGACATCCAAGCCTGAGGGAATGTATGATGATTACTGCTGTTGAGTCTGTTGCGCGGTTTCTTCAGCAGCGGGTTGGTCTTTCTTCTTACCTTCGTCCAGACCACGGCGGAAATTCGCTACCGCGCTGCCCAGTTCGCCGCCGATCCGCGATACACGCCCAACACCAAACAGCAGGAGCACAATCACCAATACGATGATCAGTTCAGTTGGTCCCAGATTTGGCATAGAAATCATCCTTAACACTTTTGCGTCTGCTGCACATTATAACACCACCAAACGCAAAAGTCTTGCCCACCATACCACAAACTGCTAGACTCATGAGCAGGTTAGAGGAGTCTCCCGTTGCCTGAACAAGCCCTGTATTTGAAATGGCGACCATTGTCATTCGATGCGATGGTCGGTCAGGAACATATCACGCGCACGCTGCGGAACGCGCTCAAAAGTGACCGCATCCGCCACGCTTATTTGTTCAGCGGACCGCGCGGCACAGGGAAAACCACGTCGGCGCGTCTGCTGGCGAAAGCCGTCAATTGCCTTCACCCCGATCCTGAACAGCGCCCCTGCAACCAATGCTCAACCTGTGTTGCCGTCAACGAAGGGCGCTTTCTTGATCTGATCGAAATCGACGCCGCCACCCATACGGGCGTGGACGACGTGCGCGAACTGCGTGACAAGATCGCCTTCGCGCCGGGTGAAGGACGCTACAAAATCTACATCATCGACGAAGTACACCGTTTCAGCGGCAGCGCCTTCGATGCCCTGCTCAAAACCCTCGAAGAACCGCCCGATCACGCTATCTTCGTGCTGGCGACCACCGAGATCGACAAAGTGCCTGCGACCATCAAAAGTCGCTGCCTGCAATTCGAGTTTCGCCGTTTCTCCGTCCGCGAGGTGGCGGATCGCTTGCAGGAGATCGTCGAGAATGAGGGCTTAAAAGCCGAACGGGCTGCGCTGGAAATGGTCGCGCGGCAGGGAACCGGCAGTATGCGCGACAGCGTGAGCCTGCTCGACCAGATCATCACCGATCCGCAGGAAGTGATTACGCTGGAGATGGTGCAGCGCGTGTTGGGGACTGCCAGCAGCGCCGCCGTCCGCGATCTGGTCGAAGCGCTGATACATATGGATGCCGCCGAAGGGCTGCGCGTGATCAACCGGGCGATTGATTCCGGCACCGATCCGCGCCAGTTCGGGCAGCAGGTGGTAGAGCATTTACGCGCCGTGCTGCTGACCCAGACCGCAGGTGCGGAGTTGGTCGAAGCCTCGCAGGAAGATCGCGCTCTGTATGCGGCGCAGGCAGCGAACATCCAGCGCAACATGTTGGTTCGGGCGCTGCGGGCATTCAGCGAAGCCGTGAGCAACTTCAAAGGCGGTTGGCAACCTCAGCTTCCGCTGGAACTTGCTCTGATCGAGAGCGTGCGCGGGGAAGAGGTTGAGGCGCACGTTGCCGTCGCCAGTCCAACACCCGCCCGCGCGACCAAGCCGCAGCAGCCATTGGAAGCCGAGCCTGAAGTTGAGGCACAACCGAGCGCACCGCCCGTTGTTCCAGCGGCGGTCATCAACGAGAGTTGGGACAAGGTACTGCGGGCGCTGCTTCGCTACAGCAAGACCAGCCCCGAAGTGATGAGCTATTTCAAGGCACAGCGCGTCGATGGTAACGTCGTCGTTCTGGCGACGGATAACGCCCACTTCTTCGAGCGCATCAACCCTTACCCGGAGAAGCGCAAGACCATCGAGAAGGCGCTCAAGGACGTGTTTGGCAAACCGCTGAAGGTGCAGGTGCAGTTGGTCAGCGACATGAACATCGAAGGCAGTACGGGCGGCATGGATTTGAACGACCCGATTTTGTCAACCGGACTAGAACTCGGCGCGGAAATCCGCCGCCTTGATGAGCAGAATTCGTAACCAGAGGAGTGTAGGATGAGTAAACGACGTGGTGGATTTCCGGGTGGTGGTGGAATGCCCGGTGGTGGCGGCATGGGTATGATGCGCCAGCTTCAGAAGATGCAGGAAGACATGCTGGCGGCACAGGAAGCGCTGGCGAACGAGACCGTCGAAGTGAACGTAGGCGGCGGCGCGGTGACAGTGGTCATCACCGGACATCAGCGCGTGCAGTCGATCAACATCAAGCCCGAAGCGATTGACACCGATGACCCCGAATGGCTGACCGACCTGCAAGACCTGCTGGTGGTCGCGGTCAATCAGGCGATTGAGCAGAGTCAGGCGATGGCGGCACAGCGCATGGAGTCGATCACAGGCGGGTTGGGCGACATCCCCGGTTTGGGTGGTCTGCTCGGCGGCTGATTGGCGGCGGCAGTGATAATTTTTTTGTGGCGGCGGCGGCAGTTTCCCCTCAAATGGGCGGATAGTGCTGTCACAACCGCCGCCACAAGTGCATAGCTCCCCTCTTTGTTTCCCAAATGGCAGCAAACTTTTATTTGCAGTAGTGCAGAGTTCGGTCATACACAGACACGCCCAAAAGACCGGCTCATAGGCTGAGAGCGTGTTAAGCACTCGACACCCCACATCCCCCACCCACGCAAGCGGGGAGAAGGGGAGCGAACACCTGCGCGATGTCCCTCTCCCCGTTTACATGGACGGCTTGCCGAAGCGAGGTGACGCAAGCAAGGTGAGGGGCAATCATGACATCAAAGTCCATGACACGCTCTAACTGAGTGATTTTTTCCAAGCCACCTGTATTCCAATGGAATACACTTAGTAGTCGAAGTGAGCGCAGGAGGTCAAAGTGTCAACCTCAGTCCTCTATATGTCAATGTCCCTTGACGGCTATATCGCGGGTCCGAATGACGACGTAGATAACCCTGGCGGCGACGGTTTTATGCGTCTGCACGAGTGGTACGGGTTTGAAGAATCGCCTCCCAACACGAAGGGAACGGGCTGGGGGGCGCATTTCATAGATGAAGGCAATGCGACGGGCGCAGTGCTTGCCGGACGACGCACGGTGGAGCAGGTCGATCACTGGGGCGGAAATCATCACGGCGTCCCGATTTTCGTGCCTAGCCACCGTCCGCCGGGACCTTCTGTGGCGAACTATCCGTTGGTGACGTATGTCACCGATGGCATCGTCAGCGCGATGGCACAGGCGAAAGCCGCTGCCGGGGATAAAAACGTGATGGTGCATGGCGCGTACACGGCACAGCGGGCGCTCGAAGCCGGGGTGCTGGATGAGTTGCAGATTCATCTGATCCCGGTGTTGTTCGGTGGTGGTCGGCGGCTGTTCGACCTTTTGCCCTCGCGCGTCGAGTTAGAAATCGTCCGGGTGATTGACACACCAGAGGCAACCCATATTCGCTACCGCGTCCGTCACACGTGACACCCGCTTGCAGTATTCGCTTGCTCAACTCTGCGCTGCGGATGTGCGCATCCTA
>DATGQJ010000616.1:0-4394 GCA_035304265.1 Oceanobacillus sp. | reverse complement strand
GTGCGTATTCTCACTACGCTCGCCGAGCAGATCGCCATCGCCGTGCAGAATGCGCAGCTATTTGAAACCGTGCAGGAGGCGCTGATCCAAGCCGAGCGTGCTAACTCGGTAAAGTCAGCGTTCCTTGCCAGCATGTCGCATGAACTGCGCACGCCGTTGAATTCCGTCATCAACTTCACCAAGTTCGTGGCGAAGGGGACGGTAGGTCCGGTCAACGAAGAACAGGTACAGATGCTCAACGAAGTGATCGACAGCGCCAAGCACTTGCTTGCACTCATCAACGACGTGCTGGATATGTCGAAGATCGAGTCGGGGACGCTGAACCTGTTCGTGGAAGACAATGTGGATTTGAACGCCCTGATCAACAGCGCGATCACGACGGGCAAGAGCCTGATCGGTGACAAGCCGATCAAACTGGAGGCGGATGTCGAACCGTCGCTGCCGCTCATCCGTGGGGATCGCCAGCGCATTCTCCAGATTTTGCTGAACATCGTGTCGAATGCCTGCAAATTCACTGATGAGGGCAGCATCAAGATTTCGGCGCGGCAGCAGGGCGATAGCATCGAAATCAACGTTCAGGATACGGGTCCGGGTATCGCGCCAGATGATCAGGCGGATGTATTCGAGCCGTTCAAGCAAACCGATACCGGACTGCGACAGGGCGGTGGTACGGGACTGGGGATGCCGATCTCGAAGACTCTCGCGGAAGCACACGGCGGGCGCATGTGGCTTGAAAGTACGCCGGGCAAAGGCGCAACGTTCTTCGTTGTACTGCCCGTGAAATCGGAGACTTTAACGCCAATCAACATGGGTGTCGGAGTAGCGAAATGAGTACATCACCGGTGGTTTTATACGTAGAAGACGATCCGCGCAGCCGACGAGTTATCGAACTGGTGCTGACCCGCGAGATGCAGCTCGAACACGTGACCATTTTCGAAGACAGTACCGATTTCGAGCAGCGCGTCAACGCAATGATGCCAAAACCGGATGTGATTTTATTGGATATTCATGTCAAGCCGTACAGCGGCTTCGAGATGCTTGAGATGCTGCGCAAGATGAACGGGTTTGCGGAGGTGCCCGTCGTCGCGCTGACGGCAAGCGTGATGAATGAAGAGGTTCAAAGGCTGAAGCAAGTTGGGTTTCATAGTGTCATATCCAAACCTGTCGATGTGGATACCTTTCCAAGTTTGCTTCAGCGCATTGCAGGTGGGGAATCGATCTGGCGGATTATCGACTAATATGAGTAGACAGTTGGGTCGTCATGTTGTTAAAGGACAAATTCATCTTCATCGTGGAGGACAACACGCAGAACCGTGTCGTCTTTCAGGTGATACTGATCCGGCAGGGGGCTAGGGTCGAGTTCGAGCGTTGGGGTAAGGATGCGGTTAGACGTTTGAAAACGCTCAGGAACGTCGATGTAGTCGTGCTTGATCTGGGTCTCGCGCAGGGGGTGAGCGGTTACGACATCTTTGACGATATTCGCGCAATTCCTGAATACAGTGCGCTTCCCGTCGTCGCGGTGTCGGCAACCGACCCTGCCGTTGGGATTCCGAAAACCAAAGCGAAGGGTTTTAACGGGTTTATCGCCAAGCCTATTGATGATGTGCGCTTCCCGCGCCAACTGGCGAAGATCATTGCTGGTGAAGAAGTGTGGGATACGGGCGTCGCTGTACTGGAAGACGAATCGGAATAGGTCAATCTTGCGAGGTTGTGGCGACGTGCCTCGCTTACACATCATGTCGCCCCATTGATAGTCTATCGGAGGGATTTGTGGGTCACGCGCTTATCATTGACGACAACGTTAAGAACGTCGAGGTGCTCGTCCGCCTGTTGGGAATGCAGCAAATGAGCAGCACGACGGTGACAAGACCTTCGCAACTCGAGGCTGCCATAGAAGAAATGCCCGGTGCGGATGTCGTTTTTCTCGATCTTGAAATGCCGGGGGCAAGCGGCTATGACATCCTAGAATGGCTGAAAGCGGATGAGCGTTTTCAGGCGGTTCCGATTGTGGCGTACACCGTCCACGTCAGCGAACTTAATGTGGCGCACCAGCAGGGATTCCACAGCTTTCTGGGCAAGCCTCTGGATGCCGACAAATTCCCTCAGCAGTTGGAGCGCATTCTCAGCGGGCAGCCCGTGTGGGAAACGCCCTAAAACAGGGTAAGGGTAGGATAAGGCGATTTTCCAGATAATGACGCGGATCGTAGGGACACGACACCGTCGTGTCCGCCGCCTGATTGAGAGGAACGGACACGCAGTTGCGTGTCCCTACAATATATCCGTTTTATTTGTTAAATCGCCTCATCCTGTCCACCAATTCACCTTCACGGATTCTGCGCTGCCTGCGTTTTAAGCTGCGGGCGGTTGTACCAGAAGACCAGCCCGATCAATGCCACCGCCAGCGCCAACCCCGCAAGACTAATCCGTGTATATCCACCTGATGCGAACAACGGTCCCGCGCCAAGGCTGCCAAAACCCGCCGCCAGAAAGACCAGCGCGTCGTTCAATCCCTGCACTCGTGCTCGTTCCGCGCCCTGCAAGGCGTCCGCCAGCAGCGACGACCCGGATACGTAGCCGAAGTTCCAGCCTAGCCCAAGCAGGAACAACGCCACTGCCAGAATGTACTGGTTGGTCGAAAGCGGAGCCAACAGCGCCGCCGTGATCAACGTAAGCGCCCCGAAGTTCAGCATCGAAGTGCGTCCGAAGCGGTCAATCAGATAGCCCGTCAGTGGCGACAGCCCGAACATGCCCAGTGTATGCAACGCAATCACCATCGAAATTGCATCTCTGGTATGGTGATTGTGATCCATATACAGCGGCGTCATCACCATCAGCACGACCATCACCGTCTGGCTGACGATCACCGCCAGCATCGCCAACTGCACCTTCGGCAGCATCAGCAGCGTCGAAAGCGGGCGAACCGATTGTTGGGACGTGTCTTCCTTTTCCTCGCCGTCTGTCGTCTTGAATGCGAGGGTTGCCGGGTCAGGGCGCAGCAGCAGGAATGTGATCAATCCGGCGATTGCACACAGCGCGAACAACGCCACCCACGGTCCCGTATCGGGGTGCAGCCCAAGTGTTTCCATCAGTCGCCCGCTTGGAGCGACCAGCAAAGGACCTGCCACCGCGCCAATCGTCCCTGCGAAAACCATCCGCCCGATCATGCGGGCGCGTTCGGCTTCCGGGAACATTTCGCCTGCGACAAACCGTGCCTGCTCGCTGCTGGCGCGTGCCATGCCCATCAGCACCGCGCTCACCAGCAGCAGTGGGAAAATGTTCTGCATGATGGCGATTACCCCGACGAGACCACCCACCGCGCCCACCGCGAATCCAAGCGACAGACCGAGCCGCCGCCCGAAGCGACTCATCAACAGCGCCGCCGGAACCGCCGCAATCGCCTGTGAGAAGGTCAGGGTCGAAGAGGGCAATCCCGCCACGTCTTCCGTTCCGCTGAGACGGACGGCGACAATCGCCACCAGCGTAAAGACGGCGATTTGCGCGGCGGCAAACAGGCTTTGCGCGACGAACAAGACGTAAATCAGACGGTTGCGGGTCGATCTGTCATAGCTCGACATGGAATAGTCCTATCTCAGTTAACTTATGGCTCAAACATTCTAATCGATGTCATGCAGACCAATATAGAGCCTATCAGAAAACCGAAAACCCCGGAAACGTTTTAGAAAAATCTGCTGTGACAGCAAAAAACGGGCGTACATTCGCCCGTTTCATCGCCCAGTTGGAAGGGAAGAAATTACCTCGCGCCGCAGGCTTGCAGACAGGCTTGCATGTGCCCCCGCGCTTCCGCCGCGATAATGCAGCACTGTTCCAGCGGATACTGCTTCGCACCGATGATTTCCAGATCGACGGGTCCGGTGTAGCCGTGTTCGTGCAAAACCTGAATGTAGCCCAACAGATCGATGTCGCCGCGCCCGTTGGTCTGTTCTTCCGGCTTGCCCGGATTCTGCTGTCGTCCTTTGCAATCACGGATGTGAATGTGCTGCACCCGCGAGATCACCGCCTGCAACGCCTCTACCGGATTTTCGCCCGCCCGGTGAATGTGTGACGGGTCCATGTCGATGCCAAACGCCGGACTGCTGATGGCGGACATCACTTGCAGGGTGGTCGGCGTGTTGTAGATGCTTGCGCCAACGTGCGCCTTCACGCACAGCGTGACGCCGTATCGCTCCGCCATCTTCGCAAGGTTGCCGAGCGAATCAATCGACTGCTGCAAGCTGGCGTCGTCTCCGGTTTTGCCGCCGGGACCGCAGTTGATCACCGGAACGCTCAGTTCGGCGGCGGCTTGCATCGCCTGTTCCATGCGTGCCACGTCCTGACTTGGCTGCTCGATTGCCAGCAGTTCCAAGCCGTAGGTCTGCGACAGTGCCTTAATCTGC
>DATGQJ010000615.1:0-3992 GCA_035304265.1 Oceanobacillus sp. | reverse complement strand
TGCCATTGCTGCTGCTGGTGGTTTGGAAGTGGGTGCCGGAACGAGCGCGTAGGCTTGTGCTTGGCGGGGCGCTGCTCGAAATTCCGATGTTCATTGTATGGGCGCTTCTGGCGGCAAACGTGGGCATTGCCATGCAGACCCGCCTGATGATCATGGCGCTGCCAATCTCGTCAGTGTTAGGCGCAATTTCGGTTGATGCACTGGCAAAAACGCCAGAAAAACCAATCCACATATCCTTCATCGTTCGTGTGTCGATTGTCCTCACGATGGTATTCGGACTCAAGGAAACGCTCACGTGGTTCAACCCTACGAGTTCCTATATGCTCGGTAAATTGTCACGGGAAGATTACCTGTTTAATTATCTCGTTTCTTTCCCGTCTACTATGGAACGACTGGGGGAACTGCCAGATGACGCTCAGGTAAGGTTTCTTTTTGAGCCTCGCAGTTACTACTGCCCACCGGAAATCAACTGCGTCCCTGACGTAGTATTCGATCAATGGAGCAGCATGGTCGCCCCCGATTTTCCTCCAGACGCAGTATTCCGCGCGTGGCGTGAGCGCGGTGACGACTATCTGCTTTACTTTAGACATGGACATCAGGCATTCATGGACTATATCGGACACAACTACGCCGAAAACGCGATGCTTCCCTCTGCGCTGGAAGAGCATCTGGACGAGGTCTGGACAACCCCCGACGGGCGTTATACGCTGTATACATTCCGGGATTAAGTGGTAACGGGTAGATAAACTGCCCATTGCCATATAGTTGAGTGCCTGACACTTGGTTGGAGACTTCTCGTGCGCTCTCTGCTTTCTTGTTCAGGTTTGATTCTGCTGATTGCCCTTACGACGGGCATTGTGGCGCAGGGTACAGTAGAACCAACTCAATCGACACCAACGCGGACAGCCCCTAATGCATTACTCTTCGAGGCAAATAGCTGTACAGCCCCTTGCTGGTTCGGGCTGATACCGGGAGAGACCACACCCGAATAAACAGCCGAGATGTTCCGCGAAAACGCTGAGTTGTTGATTCCTAATCCGCAGCAACAAGACAACCTGTTGATACCAGATTATGACGCCCTCTCCTCTCCTAACGTGGAAGATGCCAACTTTGTATGGACGACGTGGGAACCCGAACGCACACAGGTCTTCAGCAATATCGTTTTCGAGGATGGCATTCTTGCGTGGATGCGCGTGTGGATGAACCATACCGTGACCTTGGACGACGTTCTAGAAGCCTATGGAAACCCGGAAATCATGAGTGCGTCGGGCGGGATTGGCACGCTGTCGCTCACCCTGCAATACCCTGAGATAGGATCGGCTGTCGAGCTAGTCTTGCTTGATCCTTCAGTTTCAATGTCTGCTCTGCGCGAAAACTTTACCGTCGATTTCGTCTACTACGTTACCCCTGAAGCATTCGAGACGTTGGCGGAACAACAGCATTTTGATCGCTACGTGGTTGAACCGGATGTCTGGGCTGAATTGGATAGATGGAGATTTGCAGGGAACCGCAGGAGAAATTATCGGCGCATTTCTCGTTGAGGCAGATGCGGCGACCCGCGCTGCGCCAACACCTGATGGCTAGCCAATGAAGCGCGTGCTTTGCGGCAGTGTCCAGTTTGTGCTATCCTTCCCAAACAAGCAGTTGTAAATTTTCCATTAGGATTGAGCTATGCGGCGACGCTCGCTGATCTTGTTTGTCATTGTCAACGTGTTCGTCTCGCTCGGTGTGGTGCTGATCGTGCTGTCGGTGCTGAGACCGTCTAATCAGGGGACTACCCAGCAACCGATGGTCGTCACGGTTCCACTGATTATCACATCGACTCCCGACCCCAATATCGGACCAACCATCATCGTCGTCACCGCGACACCACGAGCCAGCGAAGTGTTCTTGCCACCGGATATTGAGACGGAAATCGCGCTTCAGGAAACCAGCGTCCCCATCCCAACCCTCGACGCCACCGTTCTGGAACAGTCCGTCGAACTGCGCGAAACCACTACAGCGTTGCCGGGTAACTGCGTTCCATATGTGCTGCAAGAGGGCGATACTCCCTTCGCTATCGCGCTCGAATATGGTGTGGATTTCGAGGAGTTCATGGCGGTGAACGCCCTCACTGACGAGAGCGCCTCCTTCCTGCAAATCGGGCAGGTGTTGATCGTGCCGTTAGAAGGCTGCGAGTTGACCGCCGCCGCCCTTAGCGCGACGGAGACGGCGACTCTATTGCCATCGCAGACCTTCACACCAACCGGCACGCTGCGCTCGCCGACCCCAACGCCAACTGAAACCGAGCCGATTACGCCGACGTTGACGCCGTCGCCCACACCAACGCCGTCGCCCACCAACACGCCGACGGCGACAATCCCACCGACTGCCGCTAACGCGCAGGTGGAGATCGTGCAGATACGCGACACAGGCAATGTGACGGCTGAGGGCGTCGAAATTCGCAATAACGGTCCCGTCGTCGATCTTTCCGGGTGGACGCTGCGTGATGGCGAAGGCAACGTCTACACGTTCCCCAATCAGCGTCGTCTCTTTCAGGGTGGTCTGCTCACGGTTTACACGCGCGTGGGCGAAGACACCGCCATCGCCTTATTCTGGGATCGTACTGAGCCTGTCTGGTCGCCGGGCGAAACCGTCACCTTGATCGACAATCAGGGCAGAGCGCAGTCGGTGTATCAAATACCGTAAGGTGGGCAAGCCGTCAGCAAAAGAAAAGCCGACGGCTTTATAAGGAGAACCATAAACACATGGACATCATCGACGAGATCATCAAGGACGCCCAGCGAAAGGGCGAATTCGCAAATCTGCCGGGACAGGGCAAGCCGCTCAAACTAGATGAAGATGCCAATACGCCGCCGCACATGCGCATGGCATACAAGATTCTCAAAGAGAACGACCTCGCCCCGGATTGGATCGTACAGGGACAGACTTTGGATCGCACCCGCGAGGCGCTGCTGGAAAACCTGCGCAGCGCGGCACGAGACTATCGAGGCAAACTCAACGACGCTCTCCGCTCTGCCCAACCGGAGCAAGAACGCCAGCGCGTCGAAAAGGCATGGAAGCGCAAGCAGGACATGCTGCGCGACGACGTGAAGAAGTACAACCGCGAAGTGTTGTCCTATAACCTGAAAGTGCCGCAGGGCGTGACTCACAAGGCGGTTTTGAACATCGATCAGGAATTAGGGAAACTGATCGGGCGATAGGTTCTGATAAGACGGAGGGCTTGATAGCCCTCTCATTCTATTCTGCGGAGAAGTGGCTGGTGTTAAACGCGAGGCTGAGTGTTCAGGTCTGGGGCATTTATCTTCTGCTTACCGGAATTGCGCTTTTCACGCTTCCCAATCTCATCCTGACGACATTGGGATTCACCACAACCACCGAACCCTGGATACGGGTTGTGGGCGCGTTGGCGGCGATTCTGGGATATTTCTTCCTGCGACTCAGCGCGGCAAATATCGAGTTTTTTTACCCCCGGACGGTTCATGCCCGCTTAGGCTTTGCGCTGGCGCTCGTGCTGTTGGTGATCCTCAGCCTCGCCCCGGTCAATCTGCTTATTTTCGCAGGGATCGACCTTCTCGGCGGGTTATGGACATTCCTCGCGCTGCGTAGTGGTTACGTCACCCGCGCAGCGACACCCTGAACAGCGTATAGTCGTTACACTCGCCATTGACCCGTTCCAAGCGGTAACGACGATTCAACGCCGGATGCATGTTATCCGTGTAAACCGCCTCGCCTGCCTGAAGACGTGCATCGATGTCCTCAAGCACCGTGCGGGTTAGTTCGCGGGTGGGATATGGCAGCGCCTCATAGATGACCAGTCCGGTACGTCCCTGCTCCACGTGGGCGACGTAGTAGATGGAATATAAAGCACGCCATTCCAGCAGCAGCAAAGCCTCTGCCTCTTCTACCAGCGAAACCGCGCATTCGGCGCGTTGGCGCGGCTCATCCAACTGCCTGACCGGAAAAACGTAGTCTTCCCGCACAAACCCTGA
>DATGQJ010000614.1:0-12939 GCA_035304265.1 Oceanobacillus sp. | reverse complement strand
TGAGAGCAGGATGAAGGCAAACACGAAGGGAATGCAGCGCCCCAACAGCAACCCGACGTTATTGGGCGAACCGTATACGCTGGCGAGTCGTCGCGCTCCTTCTTCGGCGGTAATGATCGCCTCACCGCGCAGGTATAGATATAGTCCGACAATACAGACGATGACCCCCGCCAACAGCAGCGCATCGATCAATCGCAGCATCAGCCGTTTGTCGAATGGAATGGTGCGAAGGATCAAATAGAACAGGGCGGGTTCGAGAATGAGCGTGCGCAGTTCGGTGAAGGCGGTATCTGAATAGGTTGCCCACGTGAGTGAGAGAATGCCTAATGCCGCCCATGCGACCACGCCCCAATCGAGCGCATGGAAACGGCGCAGGCGTTCATAGAGATTTGGGGCGGGAAAGGCGCTGTTGGCGCTTTGCCGCATCCGCCCCCATTCGGTGAGTTTCCTGAGTGCCCATGCCGCGCCCGTGATCAGAATCACGAGTTCGGACATGGGGAAGGCGAAACGATACAAGTCCACTGGAAAGAGGAAGAACGGCGCGTAAAAGATGGTGAGAATCAAGCCGTATTCAATTCGGTGGAAGAAGATCACGAACAGGACGAGACTCGCCAGCAGCGACAGCACTAGCCCCGGTTCGACGTAAAGCAGCCCTGCGGTGAGGATGGCAAGCCCGAATTGCACCGGTTCTCGCCGGAACAATGCAGGCACAGCGTCACCCCACGTGAGCAGCATTCCCACCATCAGCGCCAGTGACGTAATCACGCTGGCGGCAAGCTGACCCACATCCCCAAATTTTTGCCAAAGTCCGATGAATGGACGTAACAGCGGACTCCAGTCGATCTGGACGGCAGTGACGACGGCGGCAAGTCCCGCGACAACCGCCGCGAACAACGCCACCCCGATCTGGCGATTGTAAGGCGCGGACAAATCGCCGGAACTCACGACAAATCCGGCGAATGCCCACCGATCCCAGCCCCGATCCGCAACGATCCGCAAGGTATGTGTGCCGTCGGCGAGTTCACGTGCGACGGGGACTAGCCGCAATTCAGGGGATTCACTGCCGCTTTTCAAGTTGATAAATGCATTGCCGGAAGCGTCGCGCGGGGTAGCGTTCGCGGGTTCACCATCAATGGTTGGGTAGAGAAACGCGACGTAGTTATCTTCCCGCAGCAACAGCGCTACGTCACGCCCTACGAAATCGAACTCCAACTGGCTGTCGCTGATCCAACCGATGTCCGCGCCCAGTTCTCCAAACGTCCACACGCCGCTGTAGCGCGTAAACGGATTCGCCGGAAAGTACAAGCCGTTGACCGCGTGGCTCTGTTGTGGACGTGCTGCCAACGCTTCATACAATGGGGTGGGGGTGTCGTTCTGGTCAATCAGGGCGAAACCCCATTGCGGATCGGTTGGTTCGGTGTCGGGCTGCCACTGATGGAGGATCATGCCGCCAAGCCAAGCCCATTCACGTTCGGCGCGATCCAGCGCGGCAAGGGTGTACTGTACTTGCTGGTCTGCGCTTACGCTGCCCCAGATTGAAGGATCGCCGTTCCAATCATCGGGAAGGCTGTTCCAGCCCCAGTTGCTTGCCCATAACGGTTTTGTGCCTGCTCCGTTCCTGACCATCTCCTCGCGCAGCGAGACGATGCGCGAGAAGTTCAGCGTATCTACATCGACGGTTCGATCTAAAGGGGATGAGTCGAAGCCGTAGGGCTTTGCGGCAAAGGCGTCGGCATAGTCGTTCGCACCGAGCGCGAACAGATCGCGTAGATAGAGCACATCGCTGATGTTGTCGCCGCGCTGTTCGGTGGTCGGGGCGAGCGCCGCCGCGATCACCATTGCACCTTCGTCTGTGCCGTGAATCGCGCTGTACGCTTCACGCAGCAGCGCTGCATATTCGGCGGGACGCGGATCGAAGCCGCCCCATGCATCATCTAGGTTGGGTTCGTCCCAAATCTGGTAGTGATCGATGGTCGCGCCGTACCGTTGAGCGAACGCACGGGCGAAATCTGCGAATGAAGCGGGATCGTCCGGCGGCGTGGTGTTTGTCCCGTCTGCTTGCGATTCGTGCGCCCACGCCGGGCTATTCATCAGAACGGCGACCAGTTGCAGGTCAGGGGCGTCAGCAAATGCCTCGACGATCACATCCCATTGCGTCCAGTCGTATTCGCCTCGCGACGGCTCGATTTCATCCCAACGGGCGAACTGGCGCACCCACGTGATGTGAGCCGCTCGCATCAGGTCTAGCTGCTGTTCGAGTGCTTCCGGTGAATACTGGGTCAACTTGGCATTCACGCCGAGTCGCGGCATCCAGTAGGGGAGATCGGCAGTTTGTGTGGCATCGACATAGCCACGAAGCTGCTCGTCGCGTTCACGTGTCGTCGCTCCGGCAGCGACGAGGCTGCCGGAAAGCACCGCCAGAGCGACGAGCAAAATGATGTAATGTCGTTTCATTGTGTCCAAGCGAGTGTGGTTGCGCCGCCATCCAGCGTAAGCTGATGTGCGACCCGCGAAGTGATGTCAACGATCCAGACGTTACCCTGATAGATAAAGGCAATATGCGTTCCGTCCGGACTCCACGTAAAACGCGGGTTTGGCGTGAGTCCGGATTGTCCAGACGGCGGGAAAATCACCTCCGCGTTGCTGCCGTCACGATCCGCGATCACCAGATCGTATTGGGCGCTGTCATTGATGCTGTTCGACAGGTCACGCGCTCGCAGATAGGCGATGTAGGCGCGTTGCCTTCCGGTATCGGGATCGGTGATGACAGGCGAATAGCGTGGGGTTGACCAGATACCTGCGTTCTCGACGACATTGGCGCTGAAAGAGCCGGTCTTATCCGTGACGGCGACGTGAAACGCAGGACTCGTTCCCGGCGGCTCTGCCCCAATCGGTTGCCCGTGTACTGTCGTCAGCAGCAGATTGCCATCTGGCGAGAATGACACGGTGGAACGCCAAGACCACGATTGACGTGTCTCGAATACGTGAAATGTGAGTAGAGGGCGGCACGAGCCGGTCTGCAAATCCACCAGTCCCACCGAATTGGAGAGGACACAGGCAAGCTCGGAACCATCGGGCGACCACGTGAAGGTGGTTGGGTACCATGCATCCAGGAATGCGGATGACGGCTGCACCAACTGGCGCACATCCAGCGCTTCTCCGGTTTGCGGATTGATCTGCATGGCGAAAAGATCGTTGTAGGCGCGGAATCCGGGTGCTTCGGTAACGGCTTCTCCTGTCGAGTAGCTGATCATGTCTTCCATGCCGGGAACCCACTCCGCCAGCAGCACGTTTTCGGGAATCAGCGCGATTGGCTCAGGACGGGAAAGCGCGTCGGGAATCAACCACAGGCGGTTGAAGATGGAGGGTTCGCCGCGCGTCCGCCGCGTAAAGATGATTTCCCGTCCATCCGGCGTGACGCTAAAACCGCGTATATCCACGTCGTTGGTATCGGTAAGCTGGCGCTTGCCATCGGTGCTGCTGCCTCGAATCTGCCAGATGTTGTTGTGGCTGATGTAGGTGAGCGCACCTTGAATGGTCACCGGATCGAGTTCGCCTGATGGACCGTAGTAAATAACTGCATTTTGCGGCTCAACGAGTGAAACGCTGCTGATTTGTACCGGATTACTGCGCACCCCGTCGCGGATGGTGACGCGGTAGCAGACTCGCTGCGTGCCATTCTGCCCCGGTTGAACCAGTCGCGTTTCTCCGGGTGGGAGTGCTTCGTAGGGGATGCGCTGCTCTTGATAAGGCACTTCAACGTCGTCGCACTCGGTTTCTTCACTCACCCGCGCCACGGTAATCCGCATTCCATCCCGAATCTGGGTATAGAGCGGTGGCACTACGTCGTCAAGTGGTCCGAGTTCGACCTCTGCCTGCCGCAGCACTTCATCTACGGTAACGGCGACAGTTTGCGGCATCGCACGCTCTCGCCCATCCACGACCAGCGTGACCAACATGGTCGATTCTTCACTGTCTTGCGTGCAGGCACTTGCAAGCAGCAGAATCACAAATGCGAAAACTTGTACCGTTCTTAAAGATAGTTTCATCATGCTCTCTCGTAGTGGCAGCCTTCATCACTCGGACGAAGGCTGCCATAGAATCTACTTCTTTACGGAACCAATCCCGGCGCAGCGGTATCCAGTACCGAATCGAGTATCTGAAGGATGTGCAGATTCAGGGCATTCACCTTATAGGTGCTTGCGTCATCCAGATAACCTGCACCGTTCGGTGAAACATCCTGCGTAAGCCCGTTCAGAACCCGCCCCGTATTCAACACCGGAATCTGGCGCTCGGTTCCTGCTGCGAGAATTTGCTCGTTAATCCGGTTCACTGCTTCTGGATCAGCTCCGCCCGTAGTGGCGACGGTCAACAAGACCGGAATCGTACCATTGCTGGTCGCCGTGTCGATGATTTGATTGAGCGTATTTCGGAACGCCGCTGGATCGGTGTTGTTGAGTGCATCATAGTAACCCACGCTGATGAGAATCACCGCCGGTTTATTGACATTCAGTTCGCATTGCAGAGGGGATAGCCCGCCGCAATCGGGGTGACTGCTGGGTTCGTTCACCAGTGCGTTCGCGGTCAAACCGTTGTTGACTCCGGTGCTGCTACGTCCGAAGGAAGCACCCGGATTGGCGCTGTAATGGTCAACAAGCGGTTGCAGCCCTCCGTTCGCCCCAAGATTGTAATTGCCCGGTTGAGAGAAGGGCGTCAACACACCCGGTGTCGTCAGTAGTTCGTCGCCCGCAATTGAGAATGCGGTTGCCACGCGCTCAAGCTGCTGTGTGCCCTGTGTGTAAGTGTCTTGAAGCGGCTGTGGGTTGGGCGGGAGCGAGATAATGTTCACGCTGTCCACTACATTCGGCACACTTGCAGGTGGTTCGACGGTGATAGTGACCGTATAAGGTGCGCTTGGGACACCGCCTGAATACACGATCAGCGTTGCGGTGAAAGTCCCTTCGGTCTGGTAAATGAACTGCTGATTGCCGGGTGTGGTGCTGTCCACGCCGCCGCCGTCGAAGTCCCATTCATAGGCGTCGATTGTGCCAGTTGAAGCATCGATGAAATTCACCGTCAGCGGAGCGGGTCCGCTGCTCACATCAACGCTGAAGGATGCGACAGGCGCGGGCGCGGTAGTTTCCGTTGGCGTTTCGGTCATCGTTGCGGTAGGGGGTTCGGTGGTTGGCGTCTCCGTCGATGTCGCGGTTGCCGTCGGCGGTTCAGTGGTTGCGGTTGGCGTAAAGGTTGCCGTTGGTGCAGGGGCGTCCACCACGATCTGGCGAGTGGCACTTGCAACCCCGCCGGGACCCGTCACGGTCAGGAATACGTTGTAAGTTCCCGGTACGTTGAAGACGTGAACCGGGTGGTTCTCTGCGCTGGTTGTGCCGTCGCTGAAATTCCACAACACGCTGTTGATCGTTCCGGTGGATTGATTGGTGAAACGGACGGTCAATGGCGCTGTGCCGCTGGTCACATCCTGTGTGAAGGCGGCGGAAGGCGGAGTCTGGCTCTGAACGCTGATCTGCCGCGATACGTTGGATGAGCCGCCGGGTCCCGTCACGGTGAGCGTGACGTTATACAGACCGGGACTGTTGAAGGTATGCACCGGACTGGCTTCGGTGCTTGACTGCCCGTCACCGAAGTTCCACGAATAGGACGTAATCGTGCCGCTCGACTGATTGGTGAAGCGAACCGTCAGCGGAACTTGACCGGAAGCCACGTCCTGTGTAAACGCGGCGATGGGACGGGGGACATTCTGGGTTGCCGACGGGATCGGGGTTGGTTGGCGGTTCTGGACACGAACGTTGCCCACTACTGTTGAAAGGGTTGTGCCGTCGCGCAGATACACACGCAGGCGCAGTTGGTAAAGCCCGTCCTGCGTCGCCGCCGTATTCCACACGCCGAGCAAGCCGTTCAGAACTGGCTGCTGTACCGGATTGGTCGCCGGATACCATAACTGCCCCGGATTTGGATCAGGACCGTATTCGACCTGATACTGAAGGAACTGCGGATGGGTTGCCGCGCCAAGCACCTGTACGTTTCCGGCGACGACGTTACCGGGTATTGGAGACAGAATCACGATGCTCACCGGTAGCGCCGTATTGGTCGCTTGCGGTGGCAACACTGCCGTCTGTGGAACGCTGACGATTGACGTGGGGCGGCTGAGCGTTGGCGCAAGCGCCGTCAAAGGTAAAGGAGTCGGAGCGCCGCTGGTTGTGTTGGGCGTCCGCGAGGGCAAGCCTGTAGAAGTGACAGCGCCCGTGCCCGCTATCGTTTCCTGCACGACATCGCTGCTGTTCAAGTTACACGCGCTCACAAGCAACGCGAGACATAGGCTGATGATAAAGTGATAGGGTGTGCGGCGCGTCATCCATGACCTTTCTGGTTCAAAATCAAACATTCAGCCCCATTATACTGATTTCGTTAAGACTGTACCGGACGATTACCCTATTGTCATGGAGAAGAATGCGATGCTATATTGAGAATTATGAAAGTGATGATTGTTGACGACGAACAACCCATACGTGATGCCCTTGGTCGCAAACTGAAGCGTGAGGGATTTGAGACGATTCTGTGCCGCGATGGTCTGGAAGGACTTCGTGCATTCCATACCGAGCGCCCCGATTTAGTCATCCTCGACATTGTGATGCCGGAAGGCATGGATGGACTGACGGTGTGCCGTCGCATCCGTGAAGTTGCGGATACCCCGGTCATGATGTTGTCAGCACAGGCAGTGACCGAGGACGACATTATTGAGGGATTGAGCGCGGGTGCAGATGAATACCTGATCAAGCCTGTCCGGTTGAATGAGTTTGTCGCGCGAGTTCAAGCATTGTTGCGCCGTGCCAGCATGAATGTGAGCGAAATCGAGCAGCGTTATGACGACGGCTATCTGAGCATTGATTTGCATCGTCGTCACGTTCACGTGAACAACCGTAAAGTGCATCTTACGCCGACAGAATTTAAGCTGCTGGCAGTCTTGATGGAAAACGCCGGACGAGTCGTTCCCCAGCGTGAACTGCTTGAACAGGTATGGGGACGCGAGTACATTGATGATGTATACTATCCGCGCGTTTATATCAGTCAGCTTCGGCGCAAGATCGAGCGCGATGCCGCTAATCCCCTCTATATTTTGACCGAGCATCGCATTGGCTATCGCTTCGAAAAGCAGACGCCGGGAGCACCAAAAGTCTGAAGGTTTCTCTGTCTGAGCTATGGCGGCGCTCAATACCGTTACCCTGCTGATCAATGGTTTGACGCTCGCTCTCGCGTTGAGCTTCCTGATCATTATTCTGTGGAATGACGCCCGTAAAGAACTCAATCAGTTCTTTGCGGCTTTTTTGTTTCTGGTGGCGCTGTGGAATGTCGGATCGCTGCTAGCGCAGGCGATTGCGCTGATTGAAGAAGAGTCGCCGCTGCTCGACATTTCATTGAGCGTCATGGAGGTGGGTTTCACCGGTTCAAGTGTTGCCATATATGCACTGACCGCAGGATTGGTGAAGCTGCATACCCGGCGCTTCCGCGTGCTGACCTTCGCAAGCCTGTTCCTGATTCTGGTCTATCGCATCATGCTAATTGCAGGGGATGTCGTGCCGATTCCGGTTTCGCCGCAAGACCCCGCCACGCTGACCTACCAAGAACGCCCGCTGCTGATCATGTTCTACCTGATCTTCGACGGTGCGACGTTGTACCTGCTCTGGCGCTACCGCCGTAAAATTCATTCCTATGATCTGCAATTCGGAATTTTCGCCTTCGTCATCGGGCAGAGTCTCGGTTTCCTCAACCCTGAGTTGCAAACCATCTCGCTCTCGGTGACGGTGAGTGCATTGGCGACGCTGGTGATCTGCTTTGCGATTGTCCGTCAGGAAATCATTCGCCCGCTGGCGGAGCGTAACTCGCAGGTCGAAGCGATACGCAAGGTGAGTACATCCATCACCAGCCAGAGCGCTATCACATTCGTGTTGGATCAAATCGCCAGTCAAGCTGCTGAACTGCTCGGCGCGGATGGGGTAGGTATCTTCCTGAAAGACGGCGACTTGGTGCGGCTGGAAACCGTCTACAACCTGCCGAAGCAGTTTTCCGGCGCTGAGATGCGCGTTGGGGAAGGGGTTGCCGGACGTACTGTCGAAACGCAGCAGGTCATCCAACTGGACGACTACGGACGTGACTGGCGCGGCAAAGTCGATTTGCCTTTGGCGAAAGAAACCTTTGGCTCGGTGATTTGCACCCCATTGATCTATGGGGGTGAAGCCATCGGCGCATTGATGATCGTGGCAGGACGGCATGGGAAACTGTTCGAACGCGAGGATGTCTACCTGCTCCAACTGCTCGGTGCGCAGGCATCCGTAGCGATTGCCCACAGCCGCCTCTTTGCTGAACAGGTGGAACTGACACGACAGGTCGAGTTCTCACGCAGCCAGCTTGAAACCGTACTGGTCAGCACCGAAAGTCCGGTGATTGCCGTAGATCGCAAGTTCAAGCTGATCTTTGCCAACCCTGCGGCGCGGGTACTGTTCTCTCAGGTCACCGACAGCGAGAGTACACCAATTTATCGCTTGCTGCCGTCCAATGCTTTCCCGCCCAACTACCGAGAATTGTTGCGTGAGGTCAGGCGAAATCGCGCTTATAGCTACGAAGTGGTGGTCGGAGACAAGATTTACCTCTGCCATGCCGCGCCTCTGGGGAAAGCCCGGATTACGGGATGGGTCGCGGTGCTGAACGACATCACCCAACTCAAGGAACTGGATCGCCTCAAGAGCGAAATGGTGCGGATGACCAGCCACGATCTCAAGAACCCACTTCAGGCGGCGATGGCGAACGTTGAATTGCTGCGAGAAGACGTTTATGAGATCGGCGATGAGGAAGTGCGTGAGTCGATCACGGTGATCGACAAGCAGCTTCACCGCATGAATCGCATCATTCGCGGCATCCTAGATTTGGAACGGATTAAAAATGGCACCATTTCACTTGAAATATGCCATCCGATGCGTATTATCAACGATACAATTGAGGAAATGCGTCATCTGGCTGAAGATCAGCACGTTCAGCTAGAGACCAACGTCAGTGATGATTTGCCCGTTTTCCACTGTGATGTGGAACAATTCGAGCGAGCGATTATCAACCTTGTTGAGAACGCGGTGAAATTCACGCCAGCAGGCGGGCGGGTTTGCCTCTCGACCTATCAGGAAGATGATCAGCTTATCTTCGAGGTTGAAGACACCGGGGTTGGCATCTCGGAAGAGTTACAGGCGCGAGTATTTGACCGTTTTTACAGAGCGAAACAGAAAGGCGTGGAGCATATCAGTGGCTCCGGTCTTGGGTTGAGCCTCGTTAAAACAATTGTCGAAAATCATCGCGGTAAGGTATGGTTAGA
This sequence comes from Oceanobacillus sp., assembly GCA_035304265.1. Lineage (GTDB taxonomy): Bacteria > Chloroflexota > Anaerolineae > Aggregatilineales > Phototrophicaceae > Flexifilum. The sequence goes on along the minus strand of DATGQJ010000614.1, from coordinate 3,563 downwards.
AAGTAAAGAAGGTGTGGGGACGCGATTTTACGTCGCCGTACCATTTGCATTACCCTAAATTTTTCGCGTAGTCAAGTAGATAAACTCCATGTCATCGAAAACATCTTTGACGAGGCGGCAAGTCCTCCTCTCAGCACTCACAGGCACATTTGCGCTCGCTTACCAGTCACTTGCCCAACAGAACATCTCGACACCCACAGCAGGGCCTACCAAGACGCCTTCGCCCACACCTGCTTCCGTCACGCCGCCACTGACTGAGGAAGCCACCACGAGCAACGGATTCCAATCGTTAACTCAATCCGATCTCTCGGTGCTTACGGCGAATGTCCAGCGTCCTAACGGCATCACCTGGCATGACGACTTGCTCTACACTGCTTGCACGGGCGATTCGACGGTTTACCAGATCAACTCGGAAACCGGACAAACCCGCGCTTATATCGCAGGTGTGCGAAACGCGCATACCCTCTACGCAGAGGGCACAGGCAACGATTTCATCCTGTGGGTACCGGACTTCGGGAACAACACATTCTCGCGTATTACCAGAACCAGAGTAGAACCAGTTCTTGAAGACCTGCATGGACCATGGGGAATCGCCTATCTCGACGAAGAGAATTTCCTCATCACCAACTTGCTCGGCAATTCGCTGATACGAGTCAGCCGGGATGGAGATGCGGAGACTCTACTCGATAGACTATCATCCCCCACAGGAATCGTACGCGATGGTGACATCATCTACATCGCCAACAATGGCAGCACTCGCCGCGCTATCGAGTGGTACGACCTCAATGCACTGGACGATGACAGTGAAAACCATGTGCTGGTAAGCGGCTTGCAAAACACCACCGGACTCCAACTTGGTCCCGACGGTTATCTTTACTTCGCTTACGCAATTGGCACGCGAGGAGTCGTAGGGCGAGTAGACCCAAAAACCTGCCTTGAAAACGGCGGTTGCTCCAACGAACAGGTGGAAGTCGTAGTCTTTACCGAACTTCCATCACCGCTTGCCGGGCTTACCATTACTCCCGACATGCGGCTGTTCATACACACCATGTTCGTGCCGGATCTGTACTGGGTGCAATTACCCACAGACGGAAATGCCTCAGACGACGACTAAGGCGTACAGCTAGTCCAGAATCTTGCTCAAGAACAACTTCAGCCGTTCGTGTTCGGGATTCTCGAACAGGTTCTGAGGCGTCGTCTCAACGATCTTCTCGCCCTTGTCCATGAAGACAACCCGGTTCGCCGCCGCACGCGCAAAGCCCATCTCGTGCGTGACTACGACCATCGTCATGCCTTCTCTGGCAAGCTCCAGCATCACGTCCAGCACTTCTTTGATCATCTCAGGGTCAAGTGCTGATGTTGGCTCATCGAAAAGCATAATCTTGGGATTCATCGCCAACGCGCGGGCAATGGCGACGCGCTGCTGTTGTCCACCGGAGAGCTTCGCCGGATAGACGTCCGCCTTTTCTGGAATACCAACTTTCGCCAGTAACCGGCGGGCGATCTGTTCCGCCTCGGCTTTATCGCGCTTACGTACCACCTGCTGCGCCAGCATCACGTTGCCCAACGCGGTCAGGTTGGGGAAGAGGTTGAACTGCTGGAAGACCATGCCCACTTCTTCACGCACCCGGTTGATGTTGGTCGCGGAGTGGTTCATGTGAATCCCATCTACCCAGATTTCGCCCGTGTCAATCGTTTCTAGCCGATTGATGCAGCGCAACAACGTGCTCTTGCCGGAACCGCTGGGTCCGATGATGACCACCACTTCGCCGGGGTACACGTCAAGGCTGACGTGATTCAAAGCATGGACTCGCCCAAAATGCTTGGATACATCGACAATGCGGATGATAGGTTCTCGTCCGTTGTTCTCCATCACCTAGTCCTCCCGTCGATCCGCCTGCAAGCGTGATTCCAGCGCATAAACAAAGAGCGACAGAATAATGGTTAGATTCGCGTAAATGAACGAGAGCACCGTTAATCCCTCAGGATAGCGGAAGCGGTTGCTGGAATACTGCCGGGTGAGATGCGATATTTCCGGCACAGCCACTACCGATGCAAGCGATGTGTCTTTGAGCAGCAAGATGAAATTATTGGCAAGCGCAGGCAAGACGTTGCGAATCGCCTGCGGCAGCACCACATAGCGCATCGCCTGTACGTAACTCATGCCAAGCGAGCGTGCCGCTTCCATTTGTCCGCGCCCAATGCTTTCAATGCCTGCCCGGAAAACTTCAGACATGAACGCGCCGTAGGTCACGGCAAACGCGAATACGATACGCGCAACCGGATCAATATCGCGGGTGCGAAGTGCTGTCGATTCAACTCGCTCTTCGGGAATGCCGACAAGTCGCTGAATGGCGTCATCCAGAAAGGGGATGCCCGGAAAGCCCTCTGAAACCACGTTGCCGTTCGCATCCACTACCGGATCAGTTCCCCCGATGACATCAATCAAGGCTGGCGTAATCACGAACGCGAAGATCAGGATGATGACGAGCAGGGGCAAGCCGCGAAAAAGCTCGACGTATAAGGTGGAAATATTATAAAGAATGATGCTCTTCGAAATGCGCATCAACGCGGTAAACAAACCTACGAAGATCGCAAGCACGAAGGAGATGATCGTGATCTGAACTGTGACGTTGATTCCGGGCCAAATATACTGCCATGCATCCTGCACATTTGGATTGGTGATGATCATCTCGGCAATCAGAACGTCAAGGATGACGAATCCAATCAGCCAGCTTCGGCGCTGCACCAGACCGCGTGTGAAGCCACGCACATCCAGAAATTGACGAGGTTCAGTTACAGGGTGGGCAGAAGGTACGGTGTGTGCCATGTGGTTCGTCCCAAAAATCTGAAAAATGTGGGGTGGATTTCCACCCCACACGAAGGCGATTGCTTATTCTTCCTCGGTGGCAAACCAGCGATTGAAGATTTCATCCCATGTGCCGTCATCGATCATCGACTGCATGGCGGCGTTGACGGGTTCAACCAGATCGCTGCCGGGCGGGAAGGCGAAGGCGAGACCCGCTTGCTTGAGGGTTTCTTCAAGGGTGACCATGCCCCCCTGTGCCTCGATGTAGCCTTCAGCGGCGGGACGGTCAACCACGACAGCATCCACGTCATCGTTGAGCAACGCTTCGATGGCAGCGCCGAAGGTGTCGAAGCTGAGGGTGTGTGCTTCACCGAAGAGTTCGTGAGCGGTGATTTCGTTGGTGGTGCCGACCTGCGTGCCGACGAGGAAGTCTTCCAGTGTCAGCAGTTCTTCGGAGGTGGTGAAGCGGTCTTCACCCTCGCGCACCAGCAGGGTTTCGTCGTATGCCTGATAGAGCATACTGAAATCGACGCTCTCGTCGCGTTCCTCGGTGTAGGTGATGCCATCCGCCGCCACATCGACCTCACCGTTGGCAACCGCAATCAACATGCCATCCCAACCCATCTCGACGTATACCGGCACGCAGTTGATGCGAGCGCAGATTTCGTTGAACGTGTCGTAGTCCCAACCGACGGCTTCACCCGCTTCGTTGATGTAGTTGTACGGCGGGTAAGCATTCTCTACCGCGATGGTC
>DATGQJ010000613.1:0-9828 GCA_035304265.1 Oceanobacillus sp. | reverse complement strand
ACGGGTTTCGTGCTTCACGAGACTCCATTCTCCATTTCGCCGAACCACACGCGGCGCGAACCGCCATGAAATCAGCGTGAATATTGCGCGAATCGGCAGCACGATGACTCTCACAGCTTCGGGCAGTTTCACGCCTGCTTCGGCGTAATAACGATTGAGTTGTGCGGTTTTTTGCTTGGGCTGCGAACGGAACGCGGCAAGCGGCATATCTACCGTAACCAGATCGGTATGTTGAGCGAATCGCCGCCACAGATCGTTGTCCATTGCGTAGTGTTTCGCCTCGTTGATGGACGCCCCGACTTTCTCCCACAGTGACCGACGCCAGAACGTGCCTTCCTGCCGGATGAACCCCAATCCACGCCCATGATACCAACCCCGCCGGATCAACGCGCGGAAGCGTCCGGTTTTGAGAGGGAAGACTCGTAAATGGTCGTGAACGTCGAGATTGGCGGGTTGTCCGGTAAGCCATTGAATTTGCGGGTAACGGGCGAAGATTTCCCCGACGGTGTGAAGCGATCCGGGCAGCAGCACGTCGTCGCTGTTGAGCCACGTCATGATTTCGCCTGTAGCACGAGCGAAACCCTTGTTGAGCGCGTGAGATTGTCCTTGATCTGGCTCACTCACCCAGTAAGTGAGTTTGGCGGCATATTCGCGCAGAATATCGACGCTGCCATCGGTAGAACCGCCGTCGATGACGATGTATTCAAGATTGGGGTAATGCTGGTCAAGCACCGAGTCGAGCGTTTTACGCAAAAACGCCGCCTGATTATACGACGGCGTAATGATAGAGATACGGGGGAAGTCCTGCATTTCGACTCATACTTGGATTTAAGCACGTCAAAGGTTTCGGGATGCAGTATAACATACCCCATATCACTCCGAACATCTGTTACAATTACCCTCATACCACCCGTTTCCAGTGGAGTACATCATGGTGTCGGATTTATTAGAAGGACTCAACCCGCAGCAACGCGAGGCAGTAACGGCGGTTGACGGTCCTGTGCTGGTGCTTGCAGGACCCGGCAGCGGCAAAACGCGCGTGCTCACCCATCGTATCGCTTACTTGAATCGTGAGGTCGGCGTCTATCCAAACCATATCGTCGCCGTGACGTTCACCAACAAGGCGGCAGGCGAGATGCGGACGCGCGTGGAGATACTGCTCGGTGGGCGGCTGGACGGCTTGCAGATCGGCACATTCCACTCGATTTGTGCGCGAATGCTACGTATTGAGGCGGGCGCTGGGACGATACCTTACGGGAGCGACTACGCCATTTACGATACCGACGATCAGCTTGCGGTGATGAAATCCGTCCTGACCGAACTGAACGTGGATACCAAGAAGTTCAATCCGGGGCGTGTGCTAGGCGCTGTCTCGGCGGCAAAGAACGAACTGGTAGAACCGGGGCAGTATCAGGGAAAAGATTATTTCGGCGAATTGGTGCGGCGGGCATATCCGATGTACCAGCGCAGGCTGGTGGATAGCAACGCGATGGATTTCGACGATTTACTGGTGCAGACGGTTTACCTGCTGCGCGAAAACGAATCGGTGCGCCTCAAATACCAGATGCGTTACGAGTACATTCTGGTAGACGAGTTTCAGGACACCAATCAGGCGCAGTACCAACTGGTGCAGCTTCTCGGTAAGCCGCAAGACAATGTGTTTGTCGTCGGCGATGAAGATCAGGGCATTTACGCCTTTCGCGGTGCGGATTATCGCAACGTGATGCAGTTCAGACGCGATTACCCGAATGCGCGGGTGATTCTGCTGGAACAAAATTATCGCTCCACTCAGATTGTGCTGGATGCGGCACGCGCCATCATCGACAAGAACACGCACCGCACGCCAAAAGCGCTGTTCACCGAGCGCGAAGGCGGACCGCTGATCACCATTCACGAAGCCTACAGCGAAATGGACGAAGGCGAGTTCATCGTCAAGCGGATCGAAAGGCTGATCAAGCAGAAGGGGTACAGCTACCGCGATTTCGCCGTGATGTACCGCACCAACGCGCAGTCACGTGCGCTGGAAGATGCTTGTGTCTCGCACAGCGTCCCCTACAAGCTGGTGGGTGGGGTCGGCTTCTACAAGCGGCGCGAGGTGAAAGACCTGCTGGCGTATTTGCGCGTGCTCAACAACCCGAACGACGAAATCAGCCTGTTCCGGGTGATCAACGTTCCCGGACGCGGCATCGGGCAGAAATCGGTGGAGACGTTCACCCGCTGGGCAGCGGGACGCGGCTTGACCTATGCCGAAGCATTGGAAGCGGCAGCAAATGGTGAGGCGACGCCGTTAAGCGGACGCGCGGCAAAAAGCATTGTCGATTTCGGCAGGATGATCCGTGAGCTACGCGAACTTGCGAACGGCGGCAATCTGGTCGTGGTTTACGACGAACTGGTAGCGCGTATCGGCTATGCCCTCTACCTGAACGAGATCAGCGATACGCCGGAGCAGGTGATGGAGCGCATGGAAAACCTGCAAGAGTTACGCGGGTTGATCGAGAGCAAGAAAGACCTGACCCTGCACGATTTTCTGGCGGATGTATCGTTAGCGTCGGACATCGACACACTGGATATGGAAGCGGACGCGATTACGCTGCTCACGTTACATTCGGCGAAAGGGCTGGAATATCCGGTGGTATTCATTACCGGATTGGAAGACGGTTTGCTGCCACACACGCGCTCTCTCAACGAACCGGATGCGATGGCAGAGGAGCGCCGCCTGCTCTACGTCGGGCTGACGCGGGCAAAGGACGAACTGTATCTGACTTATACGTTTCGGCGGGCGTTGTTTGGCGAAAGCATCGTCGCGATTCCCTCGCGTTTTCTCAGCGACATTCCCGCCGATCTGACCGAAGGTGTTTCCCCACAGATGAAAGGAATGCGTGACCGGGCAGGCTACCAGCAATCAACCCAGTGGGAATACACGCCGACCTACAAAACCCAACGTCAAGAAACCTATGCCGGGCGCAGCAAGATCATCCCCTTCGATACGGCATTTACGCTCAAATACAAGCCGGGAATGCGGGTGTTTCACTCCAAGTTCGGTGAAGGCGTGGTGAAATCCAGCCGTCGTGAGGGAGAGGACGAAGAGGTCAGCGTGGACTTCGATAAAGTGGGGCGCAAGCTGCTGGCGGCTTCCTTCGCCAATCTGGTGATTTTGGACGAGTCATAGATGACCACTCCAGTACAAATTGCGCCCGTTGCCAAAACCCACGCGCCGCTGGGTTTTGGCTGCTGGACGTTCGGACCCGATCAATGGACAGGGAAAGAAGATGCCAACCTGCTTGCAGCGATGGAAACCGCGCTGGCGCACGGCATCAGCCACTTCGATACCGCAGCCGATTATGGCAATGGACACTCCGAACGACTGGTTGGTCAATTCATCAGAGGTCGCCGCGAGGCAGTGTTTCTGGCGACTAAAGCCAATACCGACGATCTCACGGCGTCGGCAATGCTCAGGCACGTTTCCAAGAGTCTGGAACGGCTGCAAACCTACTTCATTGACCTGTTTTACATCCATTGGCCCCGCAAGGGTAAAGACCTGCGCCCGTGGATGGAAGGACTGGAAATCGCGCGGAGCAAGGGATTGATCGGCGCAATCGGGGTGAGCAATTTCACCGTCGAGCAGATGGAACAGGTCGCAGAAGTGGGTACGATTAACGCGCACCAGCTTTGTTATAACCTGTTCTGGCGCTACGCAGAGCAGGATGTGATCCCTTACTGCCGCGAGCACAATATCGCCGTCGTTACTTATAGCTCCATCGCGCATGGCATTCTCGCGGGCAAGTTTCAACGGGAATTGAATTTCCAACCCGGCGACGGACGCGAAGACATTTTGCTGTTCCAAGACGGAGTCTGGTCGCACGTCTATGAGGCTGTCGAGCAGTTGAAGGCGCTGGCAAACGAGATCGGCGTTTCGCTGACCAAACTGGCAATCCGCTGGGTGCTGGCACAACCGGGCATCACCTCGTCACTGGTAGGGGCGCGTAACGCGGCACAGGCACGCCAGAACGCCGAGGCGTTGAACGGGGACATTCCCGCTTCAGTGTTTGAGCGCATGAGCGCCATCAGCGATCAGGTCATACAACATATTCCCAATACAGGCAACGTTTACCTTTATTATCCTTAACGCAGGAGCACTTTTTTATGAGCGATCATCCGCTTGGCAACCGCATGGTGACGCAGGTCGGCATTATGGTGAAGGACATCGAGAAATCTGTTGAGACATACAGCCGAATCTTCGGTGTGGAAAAGCCGCCGATCACCGTCACCGACGGCTACGAGAAGTCCAATGCCAAATACAAAGGGCAGCCGACCCATGCGCGGGCGAAGCTGGCATTCTTCAATATGGGGCAGGTCACGATTGAACTGATCGAGCCGATTGGTGAGCCGAGTACGTGGAAAGCACATCTCGATAGTCGCGGGGAATCGGTGCATCACATCGCCTTTGTCGTGCCGGATACCGACAAAGCGGTTGAGTATCTACGCGAACAGGGCATGGATGTTGAGCAGCAGGGCGATTATACGGGTGGCATGTACACCTACATCGACAGCACGCCGCAGCTTGGCGTAGCGATTGAACTGCTCCAGAATTTCGGTGATAAGGGGTGAGTAGAGCAGAGACGCTAGAGTTTTCGCTTTCCGATACTTAATCGTGCTTTTGTTCAGCTTTGTTTTCCTGACTGCCACAGGACTGACGAATCACGAGGTGCGTGGGCGTCTGGATGAAAAGCGGAATTTCGTCCGGATTGTTGATGCGCTTTACCGCGCGTTCGGCTGCCAGTTCTCCCATAAGCTGCTTATGCACGTGGACTGTCGTGAGCGAGGGCGCGGTAAATGCGGACTCGGCGATGTTGTCGAAGCCTGTTACGGCAATATCCTCCGGCACGTGATAATTGTGCTGGTGCAACCATTGAATCGCACCGATGGCGATCCGGTCTGAAGCACATACAATGGCGTCCGGGGGATTGGCAAGCGACATTAGCTGCTCTGCTCCTGCATAACCAATGTCAGGTGTCCAGCCATCCAGACTAAATTTCGGGACGACAACCGAAAGTTCCGGGTCATCGGGTAAGCCATGCGCTCTGACTCTATCCATGAATCCTTTGTGGCGTAAATCGAACCCGCCTGTGATAAAGCCGAGACGACGATACCCGTTGTCTACCAGATGATCGACCATCTGTTGCATCCCGTAGAAGCCATCGAAGGTGATGGTATCCAGATCAGGACCAATCGACTCGGTTGTCTGGACTAAGGCACGAACGTTGGCTTTCAGATACTCGATGCCTTCATTCCCGACGAAACCGATGAGAATGATCCCGTCTACAGGATGCGATTTGAGTAGTTCGCGCACTTGTGCCGCCGTCTGAACTTCTGCCCTCGTATTGATATAAGCAATACGGTATCCGAGTTCTTGCAGCCGCCGATCTGCGCCTTCTAGGATTGCATTGAAGAATGGGTCAGTGAATTTCCCCGTAGACGATACGAGGATAATACCAATTTCTCCGCGCTCAACCGGGCGACGAAGCTGTGAAGGCGCTGCCCCACCATGCTGCCGTCGCAGCAGACCTTCCTGCGAAAGCTCCTGAAGATCGCGCCGCACCGTCATTTCGGAAACGCCAAATTGCTCGGCAAGTTCGCGCGTGCCGAGCAGGTTTCCATCCGACTGTTGGATGAGTTGAAGGATGTGATTTTGGCGTTGTTCTTTGTTCATGGTAGGCTATATGTTCGAACGAACACCCTTTCTGTTCGTTTGGTTCGTCTGTTAACTTGACAACCAAACATTTCGATGTTTAAATAAACACAAATCGCCGTTACTTTATTCTACAACTACTACTCTTTGTTCTAAACTGTTTTAACATGACCACTAGATTAACACTGTTTATTGTTTGTTTGCCCCACCTATTATATGCGCCCCTTCTTGACTTTGTAGAGAGTCTATTCGTCTTTTCATTACACACTCAGACCTCCACTCACAAATTGCTCCCTCTTCCAATCAAAGTTCATGCGAACGTCCAAGCGTTTGCACAACCTTTCACGCTGCCCGTTTATCGTGTATTTGCGGCTTAATGCCAGGCGAGGAAAACAAATAGGAACCGAAACAATCGTATAGCGAACGTTCACAAAACGAGCTTACTTAAGCTTTTATTTGAAGGAATGTGAATGGCTCAGGCATCCAACGACATCATTTTAGAGATAAAAAATCTGAAAACTTACTTTTATCTCGAAAAGAGCACGGTACGCGCCCTCGATGGGGTGGACCTGATTCTTCCACGTAAAAGCACACTGGGATTAGTTGGCGAAAGCGGCTGTGGCAAGAGCGTCACGGCGATGTCGATCATGCGGCTGATCCAGACCCCACCCGGCAAAATCATCGAAGGTGAGATCAACTTACATCGAAAAAAGACAGGTGAAGTTGTCGATATAACCAAGCTTGACCCACGTGGCGCGGTGATGCGCGACATTCGCGGCGGCGAAATCGCCATCGTCTTTCAAGAGCCGATGATGTCGCTCAACCCACTGTATACGGTTGGCGATCAAATTGCTGAAGCAGTACAGGTGCATCACAAGGTCAGCCGCAAGGCAGCGCTGGATCGGGCGCTGGAAATGCTGACCAAAGTGCAGATCAGCGCACCCAAACAACGCCTGCGTGAATACCCTCACCAACTCAGCGGCGGGATGCGCCAACGGGTGATGATCGCGCTGGCACTCTCGTGTAACCCTTCGATTCTGATTGCCGACGAACCCACAACGGCGCTGGACGTGACCGTTCAGGCACAAATCCTCGACCTGATGAATCAACTTCAGGAAGATTTCCACGCTTCAATCATCCTCATCACGCACAATCTCGGCGTGGTGTCACAAATGGCGTCGCAGGTAGCAGTCATGTATCTGGGCAAGATCGTCGAACTGGCGAATACCCGCGACCTGTTCCACGAACCGCTTCACCCATACACGGTCGGGCTGCTGAATTCGGTGCCTGTGTTAGGGCGAAAAGACAAGAAAACGCTCGTGCCCATCAAGGGCATTGTGCCGATGCCCACCGAGGAGATTCGTGGCTGCGCGTTCGCCCCGCGCTGCCCTCATGTCATGAAGATCTGCCGCGAGCAGCGTCCGGTGCTGCGCGATGCCCGCCCCGGTCATCAGACAGCCTGTTGGCTGTACGATGCCTAGCGCTCAGATCGATAAGGAGGTGAGGCTGATAAGCAGATGGATCAAGCCGCTTAAAAAACTGATTTTGCTTTGAATACTTAGGAGGATTCAAAATGAAACTCCGTCAAGTAAATGGGTTACTCATCCTTTGCGTGACACTCCTGCTCGGCGCGACAGCCTTCACTGTCGCCGCACAAGAAGGTGAGATCGCAGCCCCCATTCCTTATCCTGAACCAAATGACCTTGGACTCGGTGGCGCAGAGATCAACCGCCAGCCGATCAGCGAAATTGTGACCTACCGGGCGCTGCCGGAATACCACCAGTCGCCATCGCTGGATGCGTTCGTTGAATCGGGCGAGCTGCCGCCTGTCGAGGAACGGTTGCCGCGAGAGCCACAGGTTTATCTGACCTCTGGTATGACCGACGGAATCGGCGTTTACGGCGATGTGTGGCGCGGCTTTTCCGCCTGCCCGACTGCCGGATACAACGACATGGCAGGAACGACGATGGGGTGGTTTGGTATCGAATCCTACACCTCGCGTTATAGTGCGCTGGTCAAGACCGGTCCGATGTATCGCGTCGATCAGGACATCGAACCCATGCCCAACATTGCCATGAGTTGGGAGTGGTCGGAAGACGGACATCAACTGACCATGCATCTGATCGAAGACGCAAAATGGTCGGATGGACATCCATTCACATCCGAAGACGTGATGTTCACGTGGGAAGGCTACATCCTCGACGACAACGTTGCAGCCCCACGTCATCAGGATGCATGGTCATGGAACGGCGAGCCTGCGACGCTGGAAGCACTGGACGACTACACCATCCGGTTCACGTTCCCTGTCGAAAGACCGATGGATGCCTTCTACCTGATGAATGAAGAGAACTTCCACGTCATGCCCGCGCACCAGCTTCGCCCGCTGCATCCACGCTGGAGCGAAGCAGACCCCGCGCCGAGCTATGCCGACTTCGCCGACGCGCTGCCGCCGGATGCGCTGCCGTTGGTGACGATGGGACCATGGGTCATCACTGAATACATCACCGACGAACTGATGATCATGCGCCGCAACCCGTACTACTGGAAGGTGGACGAAGACGGCAATCAACTGCCTTACTTCGATGAACTTCAATACCGCAAGGGACCCAGCGGCATCGGACGCGATCTCTGCACCATCGCAGGTGACTGCGACCACATGAATCTGGAAAACCCAAGCACTTTCGTCGAGGCAATGACACAGGCACAGGAGCCGGATGCAGCCTACTCGGTCACGTGGGGTCCTGAAACGCTTGGTTACTACGTTGAGTTCAATCTGTCGGCAAATTTCGGGGTTCAGGATGAGCGAGACGCCGCGATACGCCAGTTGTTCCGCGATCTCCGCTTCAGACAGGCGATGAGCTACGCCACAGATCGAGATGGTATCGCCCAATCGATCATGCGAGGACCCTTCCTGCGTGGCTGGGCGGGTGGTCTTTATCCCGGCGCTCCCGAATTTGACCGCGAGTCGGTCGTGTATTACCCGTTTGACGTGGCATCTGCCAATACTCTGCTGGATCAGATGGGCTTGCTGGATACCAATAACGACGGCGTGCGGGAATGGACTGAAGGCGAGATGGCTGGTGAACCCATCGCCATCCAACTGCTTGCCTCGCAGGACGCCGCTGAAACCCAGAGTGTCGCCGAAGCGCTGGTCAACCAGTGGGGTTCAGTCGGCATTCAGGTCAACATGCGCATCATCGACAGCGCCACCAATACCGACGTGAACAATGCCGGTACGTGGGACGCGCGTGTGGTGCGCGGCGGGCAGGTTTTTGCGCTGCCGTTCACCAATGTCACCGCGCTCGCGCCCAATACCCAGATCGGTTTGAACTGGCACCGCGAGGGCGAACAACCGCGCGAATTACTGCCCTTCGAGCAGGAGTTAATTGACATCGTTGAGGCGTATCGCTCGACCTTCGATCCTGAAGAACGCCGTGCCCTGATGTTCGAATTCAACCGCATCTTCACCGAGAACGTCTACAATCTCGGCGTGTTTGTCGGGCGCTACGGTTTGGGCTTGACCACGCGCGTCAAGAACGTTCCACCCGGCACACCCGCGTTCATGTATACGTGGGTAGAAGATGCCATCCTTCTGGACACACTGTGGACGCCTGTGGAAGACCAGTTGGCACAGATTCGTCCGGACACTATTCCGGTCTATAGCTCGTAGGTTCTATGCCCTTAAGTCCCCTATCCGAAGAATGGATAGGGGACTGATCAGAGATCGTGATTTTCCGGAGGTGGCATGGCTAACTACATCATTCGCCGATTGATCATCGCGCTCTTTATGCTGTTGGGGATCAGCTTTGTTTCGTTCCTCGTTATCAAGCTGCCGCCGGGAGACTTCGCCACACGTTACCAGCAGTATCTGATTGACCGAGGTACGGCGGCGGAAGAAGCGCAGAGAGCCGCCGACATTGTGCGCAGACAGTACGGTCTGGATAAACCCGTTATAGAGCAGTATTTGTCGTGGATATGGGGAATTGTGAGCGAAGGCAGTTTTGGCTACTCATTCGCCTATCGCAAAGATGTGGGCGAATTGATCGCTGACCGCCTGCCCAAAACCCTGATCATCGCGATTTCGGCACATCTCATTTCAACCGTGATTGGCGTGGGACTTGGCATTTTTGTCGCGCCTC